>JBEKKY010000125.1:0-9294 GCA_050010475.1 Acidobacteriota bacterium
AGCAAAGAGGGTTTGACGCTGCGTGCCAATTATACCTGGTCGCACGCGATCGACAACCTGAGCAGCACCTTCAGCGAAACAACTACTGGATCCGGCAACCTCGGGTTCCTCGATCCTCTCAACCCGAAACTAGACCGGGGGAATGCCGATTTCGACATCCGGCAGCGCTTTACCGTTGCAGCCATATGGGAAATCCCCTACAGACCAACAAAAGGAGTTGTTAACGAGATCTTCGGAGGCTGGAGCGTGGTCCCGAACATCTCGATGCGCACGGGCACTCCATTCACCGTCTGGGACTGCACCAACGCGGGCTACGTTTTTTGTCCGCGTGTCATGTATGACCAGCCCTTCCATGCTGCCTACACAGCCACTCCCACTGGCCAGCCGAACCAGTTCAATTATATGAGTGTCGGCACGCCGGATTCGAGCTACGCCAATCCGCTTGCGGGCGTTTCTGACTTCGGGCCGTACCCGTCCACTATGACCGGCAGGAACGGTTTCCGGACACCGGGAGTCTGGAACGTGGACCTTTCGATCCACAAGAATTTCAAGCTGACGGAGTCAAAATCGCTTCAATTCCGGGCGGAAGCCTTCAATGTCTTCAATCACTCCAATCTGTACATTGTCTACTCGAACACCGACGTATCGGCTACCAGTTACATCACAGCCACTCGTGGGGTCCGCGGAGACAATACTAGCGGAACCACATCAGTGGACAACCGGAACGTGCAGCTGGCTCTGAAGCTGATCTTCTGATTTTCCAGTTTATTGTTCACGTCCTTTCAAGGGCGCCCGTTCAGTCGGGCGCCCTTTTTTCGTGGTGCCGGGCATATTCGGAAACCTGGAAACCTCCACGAGGTTCCCAGGTTTGGCATTCGCAAAGTACTCCGCTAAACTTATAGAATGCGGGGGTGCCCAAAATGCAGAAAAAGATCAGGCAGGGAAAGCTGCGAAAGATGCTTCAGGAAAGAAAGCGAAAGATCCTCGCAGACCTTCACAATGAAGTTTTTGAGAAACTCGGGAATGAATATCATGGGGAATTTGAACGGGCCATGGATTCGGGGGACGTGTCCTTTGTGGATCTTTTGCAGTCGGTTGGAATCAAGATGGTCGACATCAGGCAGGAAGAACTCATAAAAATGGATGAGGCGGAACGCAAGCTCAAAGAGGGAACTTACGGAATCTGCGAGGAATGCGGCAAGGAAATCAGCGAAGAGAGGTTGAGAGCGTTGCCTTACGCCATCCGGTGCATCGAAGACGAAGAACGATTCGAACAAACGAAAATCCATGGCCGAGGTCCGACGCTCTAAATCAGATTGGGGCTCTCCATAATTAGTGCAACCGCGGATTTCCGCGGATTTGGTTTATCCGTGCGGATCTTGAAAATCCGCGGTTTCATTATTCCGATGTGCTATCCTTGACATGATTTTGGAAGTATAGAGAATAAGTGGCGTTTAGAAAAAGGAGCGTAGTTAGATGACCAAGACTCGTGCTGTGGATCCATCATCAACAGAACAATACACATTCACTTCGGAATCTGTTACCGAAGGACATCCGGACAAGGTGTGCGATTATATTGCCGATTCAATTCTGGACTCATATCTACAACAGGATCCGAAAAGCCGGGTCGCATGCGAAGTGCTCTGCAAGGAAGGCATTGCCGTCATCGCAGGAGAGATTACGTCCGGTGGTCAGGTCGACCACGAGGCAGTAGCGCGCCAGGCCATCCGGGAGATCGGCTATGTCGATGCTTCCGAGCCTTTCAATGCTGACGGGATTCAAATCCGGCAGTTTGTATCCAAGCAGTCTGCGGAAATAGCGCAGGGCGTGGATCTCGACAGGAACCTCGATCACGACCAGGGCGCCGGGGATCAGGGAATTATGTTCGGCTATGCAACCGATGAAACGCCGGAACTCATGCCTTTGCCAATCCTTTTGGCGCATTGCCTTGCCAGAGGATTGGCCGAAGATCGCCGGAGCGGCAACTGCCCCTGGCTGAGGCCGGACGGGAAAACGCAGGTGTCGGTCCTGTATGAGAACAGTAAGCCCATCGCCGTAACCGATGCTATCGTCTCCCCTCAACATTCTCCCCAAATCTCACGCGGTTCCATTATCTCTTATGTTACCGAATCCCTCGCTCCTCGCGTCCTGGGCAACTGGTACACGAAGAAAATCCGGTTCCATGTGAATCCAACCGGCAGCTTCGTATTAGGCGGACCTTCCGCGGATGCCGGCGTCACCGGAAGGAAAATCATCGTGGATTCCTACGGGGGAGCCGGAAGACACGGCGGCGGAGCATTCAGCGGAAAAGATCCTTCCAAAGTTGATCGAAGCGGGGCGTATTTCTGCCGGTTTATTGCAAATCAGCTGATCAAGCAGGGAATGGCACGCCGGGCTGAAATCCAGATTTCGTACGCAATCGGAGAAGCCCGTCCGTTGTCGGTAAGGGTAGATACGTTCGGCACCGGCGATGCCGCGGCGGCGGTCGAGTTTGTCAAAGGCTTCGATTTCCGGCCGGCTGCGATTATCGAGCGTTTTAAGCTGCTTCGCCCCATTTACCGTCAGACAACCAACTACGGTCATTTCGGCAAACCTGGCCTGCCCTGGGAAGAATAAGCTAATTACGAATTACGAGTGACGAATTACGAATTGCAAAGCGCTGGCTCGGTCGGGTTTAGCTCCACGAAATAACAACAGGTCAGCAAAAACCTGAGATGAGTTTTTAATTCGTAATTCGTCACTCGTAATTTGTAATTAGTACCGCTGCCCCTTGAATCTTTCCTTCCCGCAAACGATTCAATGCTTCATTCGCGCCGGCTAAGGGAAACAGCTCGACCTCCGTTTTCACCGGAACCTGAGGCGCAATACGCAGGAGATCTTCTCCGTCTTTGCGCGTCAGGTTTGCGACTGAACGCACCGTTCGCTCTTCCCAGAGTATGTTGTATGGAAAGGTTGGTATGTCGCTCATGTGGATTCCCCCGCATACCACGATCCCGCCTTTTACGGTGGCCCGAAGTGCGGCAGGTATCAGCGAACCTACCGGTGCAAAAATGATCGCCGCATCCAAGGGTTCAGGCGGCGTTTCGGTCGAATCTCCTGCCCACACTGCGCCAAGTTTTAAAGCAAAATTCCGGGCATTGGCGTCGCCCGGCCGGGTGAAAGCGAAGACTCTCCTGCCCTGATATACGGCAACCTGTGCAATGATATGCGCCGCACCTCCGAAACCATAGATCCCGATTCTCTCAGCATTTTCACCTGTCATGCGATAGGAACGGAAGCCGATAAGGCCGGCGCACAGCAGTGGCGCGACGTTGGCATCGCTGTAGCCCTCCGGCAGGGGGAAGCAGTATCGTCGATCGGCGACCGTGTACTCCGCATACCCGCCGTCGAGGGTGTAGCCGGTGAACTTGGGGCGGTCACACAGATTTTCTCTGCCGGTCCTGCAAAAAAGGCAGTCGCCGCAGGTGTAGCCCAGCCACGGAACGCCGATTCGATCTCCCAATTCAAAAGAATCCACGCGGGCTCCTTTCCGAACTACGCTCCCGACGATCTCATGGCCGGGAACGATCGGCAGCTTCGGATCGGGCAATTCGCCATCGACCACATGCAGATCGGTACGGCAGACCCCGCAGGCATGTACCTTTATCAATACTTGGTCAGGGGTTGGGACCGGCAGTGGAATTTCCCGGCAAACAAGAGGTTGGCCGGGCGCCTGCAATAGCATCGCCTTCATGGTTTCAGGGAGTTCCATGATTCACCTCAAAGTTAATGATACAATCTACATGATGCAGGATATATTATTTAGCTATCAGCTGTCAGCCGTCAGCCTTCAGCAAAAACAATTCTCGCTGAAAGCTGATGGCTGATAGCTGATAGCTGATAAAGGAGTTAGAAACATGATCTATTACGGAGCCAAGGAACTTGCCGCCAGCAGCCGAACCGTGCGCGGCAACACCATAGTCATTGCCCAGGAAATCCCGGAGAACAAATATGAATTCAAGCCGGTGCCCGGATATCGCAGTGTGGGACAGCTGCTCGCGCATATCGCGCTGGCGTACCGATTTCAATATCAGCTTCATGCCGTTGAAAAGCGAAATACCTTGGAGGGCTTCGATTTTCCCGCATTGATGAAGACAATGATGGAAGAAGAAGGCCGACCACGGACAAAAGATCAGATGATTGATCTGCTGAAAAAAGAGGGGGAAAAGTGGGCCGCCTGGGTGGAGGGCTTATCCGAGCAATTTCTTGGCGAGCCGGTTCAGATGCCGGCAGGCGCCGTTCCTGCTGAGAAGAGCCGGTTTGAAATGATACTTTCAGTTAAAGAGCACGAGATGCATCACCGGGGGCAGCTCATGTTGGTCCAAAGGCTGCTCGGAATCGTGCCGCATCTGACGCGCGAGCGCGAGGCGCGCATGGCGCAATCGAAATGATGAATGACGAATTACGAATGACGAATTAAAAACTCATGTTAGGTTTTAGCTGACCTGTTGTTATTTCGTGGAGCTAAACGCGACCGAGCCAGTGCTTTTCAATTCGTCATTCGTCATTCGTAATTCGTAATTGGCAATTACTCTTCTGACTTTTTTGCTTTGGCGTCTGGATTCTTTATCGCACTTTGGAGACTCGCCAGCAATTCGTCAATCTGGACCAGCTCCTCTTCAGTCGCGTTTTCCTTTGCTCTGTGTAGAGAAGCGATCGCCATCATCAGGTTACCTTCGATTGCATAAATCAGTCCCAGGTTGAAATGCACGCTTGCTGAGCCGGGTTCAATGACTGCGGAAATGTCGTAATGCAGACGAGCAAGCCGGAAGTCACCGGCTTCAAAATAAAGGTGAGCCAGATTGAAATGTGCTTCGAAATGCCGCGGATCATGTCTCAGCGCCTTTGTAAACTGATCGAAGGCTCCCGGCAGATTTTTCACCTCGTAATCCAGTATCCCCAGATTGCAGTGGGCATCCGCGATGCACTCTCCTCCGCGGATGGCTTTCATGTACATATCGACGGCCCTTTTGTCTCCCTGTTCGTGCAGGATTAGCGCTTCTTCAAAAGGGCTGAGCCTTATGGGAAGCTGAAGAAGCCGACCTCCCTTTTCGGGAAATAAATTGAGCTGACCATTCAATTCGGCTTCAATTTGACGGGTCGTCAATCCTAAATTTCGGAGCTCACGAGCTCGACGGAATTGCGTGAGGGCGTGAAAGTCATAGCGCAGCTCCCCATTGGCCTCAGGTTCGGCAGCCTGGACAATGCCCTCACGGGTCCATCGTCGAATCGTGTGTTCACTCAAACCGAACTGTCGGCTGATTTCACGAACAGTGTACGTTGCCTGAACTCTCTGAAGACCGTTGGATTGCGCCCCTTTTGGAAATTGCACGACGCTCATAGGCCTCCATTTTTTAAGAATTCAGGAGTCAGAATTCAGAATGTCCCGGATTATGTTTTTATTCTGAATTCTGACTCCTGAATTTTGAATTCTTTTTATAACACAGCTGCCGTTTTCCTCAAGCGCGTTTTCTTCCCCTTACGATGATTCCAAATTCCAGATTCCAGATTAATAACCAATAAGTGGAGAAAACCACGCCTTGTTTTTTAATCTGGAATCTGGAATCTGAAATCATTCGGGATGAATCTGCATGCAGTCGCTCCCGAGTTTTTCTCCGCACCATAACCTCAAAGGCTCCAAGGCTCAAAAGTCTTTACTTGGCGTCTCTGAGCTTTTGAGGTTAAGCTCTGGTCGATATGGGAAAATTTTTTCGATCGGAAGCGAGCGATTCCATCCTGGGAAAAGCGATTGAAGGAGAGCGCATTTCACCTTCGGAAGCGCTCGAGCTGTACAACTCCGCGGATTTCCTGAAGGTGACCGTCGCCGCGCGGGCCATTCGCAACCGCAGGCACGATCGTCGTAGGTTATGGGGGAGTACCAATTACCAACTCGACGTCGACGGGAATGCAAATCTCAGATACTTTTGCGTCGCACGCAAGCATTGCCTGGGTTGATTCCCAGGGGAGCAACATTGGGCTAAGCGTTCCTGCGGGAGTCAGCAACGGTACCGTTACGCTGGATGGAGTGCGGTTGGATATTGCTGCAGCGGGTGTCAGTTATGTCACGGCAACAGTATCAGCCGCGCAAGGCTCTGGATTCCTGATCGCTGACGGATCCACCAGCGTAGTCGTGGTGGACTCGGTTCTGCCCGGATTGGTTATCGGACCCGATTCAGCGAGCGTGGTGATGATTCAGCCGGGCGCTACTCAAACAACCATCGGTCAGTTCATTATACAGGAAGGTTTCAAGGATGCTTTTTCCAATACAATCGGCACCTTTGGACAAAATGTACCCACCTAAATCAAGCTCCTGGCAAAGGGACTTCCTGCCGGCGTTACGGTCACATTTCCAAACACAGTCACCGCGTCGACTGGAGGAGGGTCCTCTTTAAGTGCGACTTCAGGACTGGTTTTGCCGACTTCAAACGGGGGCACCAGCATTACATATCAATATAGTGCAGATTTTAGCTGGGTGGCACGTTCTTTCACCACCGATGGCAGTCCCGCCTATGCTGTGATCCCATTCGGCTTATCCATCACTTCCACCACGTAGGGGAGTATCCGTTGATTCTTCATCTCCGCTTTTTACTCCTTCGTCCGCCCGGATGATTCCCGCGAATCAATTCCAGGTTCACTTCCGTCAGCTGTTCGATAATGTGCCACGCACGTTGGTACTCGCCTATCAGAGGCGCCACCGCTTCTTCACGGCCGCCTATGTAACAGCCTCGGGTGCGTCCGTGGAGATTCAGAGACAAATGGATCTTCACATGTTTCTCGCCCGTTTCGCAGATGCAACCTTTGCGCCCGCATTTGACCTTCGTCTGAACCAGGGTGCCGCGCATGAGATTGCCAAGGCCATGCAGTTGTTCGGGTAGGGCGTCGCGCTTCTTTTCAAGTTGAATTTGATTCAAAATTTCCTTGGATTGACTATGTGTCCCATCCATATGAAAAAGTCAAGCATTTTCTCCTAAAAAGTTTTGTGAATTGCGCATCGATTGCAGTCACCGCCGTCTTAGCGCGGAATTAGGGTAATCGCTTAAATGGAGGGCATCTGTTCGGTCTAAGGCTTGCTTTGATTTTGCAGCTTTTCTTTGAACTCAGCGAAGCTTCCCCTTCCAGCGCTCGGAGTGGCATCGTAGGCGCGCTTCGCAAAATCGGAACCGGAACTGTAATTCCCGATAGCGAAATACCAGGATGCAAGCCTAGTCAGCAGCACAGAATCGTTCGGCGCTCTTTTAAGCGCCTCCAGGCTCGTGCGAATTGCCGCGTCTGTCTGGCCGAGAACTGCAAACAGGGCTCCGACATTTTTCTGGGCGTCTGGATCGTCCGGGTTGAGCCCGGCGGCCGTGTTGAAGCTCTGAAGGGCCCCTTCATAATTCTTCTGCAGATACTGCATTTCACCCAGATATTTGTAGGTTCGCCAGTAGTCTGGATTCATCTGGAGCGATTTCTGAAGAACACTCTTCGCCTTTTCATATTCACCCAAAAGAGAGAAGCAGTGCCCTATTTCATCGTAAGCACTCGGGTAATTAGGCGCGAGTCGGGACGCCTTCTGGAAGCAGGTCATAGCCTTGGCAATCTCTGCAGTGCGAACTTGCAAGTTGGGAGAGTGTTCGCCGACATACGCATAGAATGTACCGAGTGTATGGTAAACAACAGGATCGAGAGGATTCAAAGCCAAAGCTTTCTGGAATGACAATCGCGCCGTTTCCAGTTGCAGCGGATCCGAACCGGCAGTCGCAGTTTGCGCGAGCCCGAGCCAATAATGGTATTGAACAACATTCGATGCAAGCTGCGATGCCCTTTCGTACAATTGCGCGGCAGCTGCCGGATTTCCGGCCGCCTCATACTCCTGTGCAGTGCGGCTTGCAATGTCCGCCCATGCCGGACGAAGCGTCAGCAGCCATATTCCGATACCGGTGCAGACGGACAGCAGGAGCGCAATCAGGACCTCCCGGTTCCGAAAACCATATTCCCGGTATTGCTTCACTTCACGGGCGTGCAGGATCAGAGCAGTTATCCCCAGGAGAAGAATGAGACCAAGAACAAAGACCGTCATCCGCGCTTCCGAATTTTGAGAGTTCTCGAGCGGAGTTGGATTATCCAACCCCGTCCAGAAAAATGCTGAGAGCATTCCCATACCAATCCAGACGGCCGCCAGAAAAGCGACAGAGCCGAGAATCGATCTCCGAAAACCAGACCGGGAAATCTGCAGGTTGAGCTTTTCAGAGTATATCAGAGCGATGGTGCCGCCGAGTGTCAGCAGAACGAGTAATAATGCAGTAGGCATTTGAAATCCGTGCCGTTCGCCCGAAAAAAAAGCAAACCAGGTTTGGACAAACAGCGCGGGTGCACTCTTTTCACCTTTGGTGTTAAAGGTGAAACACCAGCTTTCAACGAATATGACAAACGCCGATAATGCCGCAAAAGGAAGTAACGGGCTCGCAGCTGAGTGCAAAGATTTGGTTTTGTGACGTTTTGCAGGTTCTTCCTGAGTGGTCAAATCCTGCGTGCACCCAATTGCCAGCAGGGCAAGGTAAAGATAGAAATAGACACTGTTCGGAGTGACCGAATATGCACCCCCTATTTCGATTTGATGGGCCGTCAGTGCGCCCAGTATTCCCAGCACGAATAGCTGCCGTGCATTGGTTTCGGAACTGGCTTGGGTGTTTCGAAAACCGCTCCATGCCACGAATCCGAATATCCCGGCCAGAAAACCCGCTTCCACGCCGATGCCGATCAACTGAGGGACGCCGGCCGCCCACGGGAGCAAAACTCCCGCTAGAATTCCCAAGCCTGAGAGCAGCACAAACCCAATTCTTCCGCGACGGTAAGAGGCAAATCCGAAATAGCGAAACGAATAGTAAAATGCGGCGGCAATGACCCACAGGTATGCGCCGGCACCCGCATATCCGGTCGTGATCAGGTTATCAAAGGTTTCATTATGCACCCGATTCTCATTTTCCTGGAAGTGAAAGCGGACCAGGGAAGGAACCGCGTAGGCATTTGTAATGAGCCAGGAGCATTCAGACCCATATCCAACGGCAGGGCGCAGAAGATAATAGGGATCATGTGTACCGTCCGGCAGATTTGATTGTGGGCCGGCCCGCAAAAAACGCACCACGGTCTCCCACAAAGCCTGTCGATGTTTGAAGGATTCATCCGAGAATCGGACTATGCGGCTAAGCGATGACATCTGGCCCGGAATCCCTACGGCTGCAGGAGCCTGGTAAATGGCAAAAGCGATAATCAGGG
>JBEKKY010000126.1:0-15344 GCA_050010475.1 Acidobacteriota bacterium
GAAGGGCGCCACTCCAGCGCTGAATTCCGCCACTTCCTTTTCATAGCTCATGGTTCGTTGAGGGAACTTGAGGCTCAAATTTTGATTTCAGAATCGTTGGGGTTCTTGAAGCCAGACGTGAGCTCCAAGCTTATGGGGATGGCTGCCGAGGTTGGTCGCTTAATAAACGGACTATGCAGATCACTCCGGAAAAACCTGTGCACTACCGCCCACTGCCGACTGCCTACTGTCCACTAATGCCGGTCTCCCGCAGATATCTTCCCAAACACATAATCGGGAAGTACAAACGATAAAGGTGGTAGCGCAGATAAAAGACCCTGGGGAATCCCGTGCCCGTAAACCACGGCTCCTCCCACGTGCCCGATTCCGTTTGGGTCTCCATAAGGTAACGAATTCCCTTGAGCACGCTGGGGTCGTCCGGTCCGTAGATGGCCATGAGCGCCATAGTCCCCCACGCTGTTTGAGATGCGGTGGATGGGCCAGACCCCTTCTGCGAAGGGTCCTCGTAGCTATCCGCAGATTCGCCGAAAGATCCGTCCTCCTTCTGAATGCTGCGCAGCCACGAGCCTGCGTTCTGAATCCAGGGCTGGCGCATATCGGCTCCGACAGTTTTCAAACCACAGACCACCTGCCAGGTTCCGTAAATATAATTGACTCCCCAGCGGCCGAACCAGCAGCCTTCGGGTTCCTGCTCGAATTCCAGAAAACGGAGTGCCTTTTGAACCGCGGGGTGATCGGGGCGATACCCGAAATGGCCCAGGCATTCAAGAGTTCGTCCCGTAATGTCGGGGCAGGATGGGTCCTGAATCGCGTTGTGATCTGCAAAAGGGATGTGTTCAAGAATCGGACGGCTGATCGTGCGGTCGAATGCGGCCCAACCCCCGTCGTCATTCTGCATCGCAAGAATCCACCGGATCCCTCGCTCCGCTGCGGGCCTCGCTTCGGCGCAATCGGAACGGATCAAGGCCATTGTGACCATGGCGGTATCATCTACGTCGGGGTAGTACGAATTGTTGAACTCAAAATACCATCCTGAGGGCTCGACCGGCTGCCGGATGTTGGCTTTCCAATCGCCGAAATCACGACATTCCTTTTGCAGGAGCCACTGAACGGCCTCGTGCATTGCTTCCTGCTTCTGGTCGGATCCCGCTTCGCAAAGCGCATAGGTGGCGATGCCCGTATCCCATATGGCTGAAAAGCAGGGTTGAATCCGAATGCTGTCGCCCTCGTCGATCATGAGTCGCTCGAGTTGGCGCTCGGCTTCTTTGACGCGCGGATGATCCATCGAGTATCCGAGACAGCGCAGGGCAATAATGATGTAGACCATCGGAGGGAAAATCGCGCCCAGTCCGTCTGAACGCTGGCCGTCGGCGCGCTTGAGGATCCACTCCTCGATTCGCTGCAGAGCACTTCGCCTCAACGGCTTCACTTTGCTTTTCTCCCAAAGCTTGAGTCCCCTGTCGATGGCGAGGAACAGGTTTTTCCAGGTCAGCAGCTGTTTGTCGAACTCGGTGAAGGGGCGATGCACGTAATCGTGGCCGGAATATAACTCCATGATGCTTCTGGGCGCGGGAAGCTGACGGACCGGACGGTAACTGGAAATCACAGCCAGCGGCATGATCATGGTTCGAGACCAGGCAGACACCTTGTCCAAATGAAAGTAGAACCACTTTGGGAGCAACACCAACTCGGGCGGAATAACAGGAACAGAGTCATAATGCATCTGGCCCAGGGCCGCGAGGTAGAACTTGGAATAGGTGTTGCACTGCTCGGCGCCTCCCAGTTTCAACACAAGCTCCCGAGCCCTCTGCATATGGGGCGCATCAATGCTGTCCCCCATCAATTTCAGCGCAAAATAAGCCTTCACCGTGGCGCTTAAATCGGGTTTTCCTCCCGGGTACTGCACCCAGGCTCCGTCAGAAGGCCTCTGCTGCGTGCGGAGGTAATTGGCGATTTTCGGCAAACGAGGATCGTGTTCCTGTTCGACGATGAACTTGAGCAGGATGTACTCGCTTTGCAGGATGGAATCGCCTTCGAGCTCTCCGCACCAGAAGCCGGATTCATGCTGCATGGAGACGAGGCAGTCTGTCGCGCGGGATAATGTGGCGCGGACGTCTGAAGCGGATGCAGGATCCGACGGATCTGAGCTTTTGGAAGAATCTTCAGATAGCGCTTTGCTTGAAATCATTTGTTCCGTCTCCTGTTTCATTGCCTGAATGGGGACGCCACCCTATTTCGCAGATCTTGCTCGGGAACGCCTCTGCTGTCCCTCGAAATAGGGTGGCGTCCCCATTCTACTGAAGCGCATCGCCAGTGCTTTTAGCGCGATCGTGATCTTTTCGGAATTGGCCAGGCGGATCCGGTTGCGGAATACATCGAATTGCCTCTGCACGATCCGGTCAAGTAGCCGCTGATAAATCTGGATCATTGCCCAGAGCGCCGGCTTGCTCGCTTTTTCTACCAGCGGGATGAGGTTGCGCGCCTGCGAATAATATTCCCGCGCTCTCTCCGCTTCAAATCGCATCAAATTCCGGAAACGCTCGTCCACCACTCCTTTTCGAAGCTCTTCTGGAGAATAGCCGAATTTTCTGAGATCTTCGAGCGGCAGGTAAATGCGCCCCTGGTCCGCATCCTCCTTCACATCTCTCAAGATGTTGGTAAGCTGAAAAGCGATGCCGCATTGCTCTGCATATTTTCTTGCCCGTGGTTCGCCGAAACCGAAAATCTGAAGGCAGACAAGCCCCACAGCAGAGGCCACATTGAAACAATATTTATAAAGATCATCGAATGTTTCGTATTGGCAGACGGTCAAATCCATTTCAGCGCCGTCAATGATCCAGTGAAAATATTCCGGAGGGATGGAGAAGTTTTTCACGGTATCGCGGAAGGCAGGCAGTATTGGATTTTCCTGCAGAGTCCCGCACATGGCGGCATCTAGTTGAGATCGCCAGTGGCGCAGCATTTCGGATTTTGCGTCCTGACTGGAGTTTCCGTCGGAGATATCGTCGCATTGACGCATGAATGCATAGACCGCGCAGAAAGCCCGGCGTTTCTCCGGAGGGAGGACGACGAAGGAGTAGTAGAAATTGCTGCGGCTGCGAGCGATCCCTTCGGCGGATTTGTATGAGGCGATCAGTTCCGGTTCCATGCACCTCTCCGTATCAGCCATCAGCTGTCAGTCATCATCAAAAAACCTTCCACGTAGCTGATGGCTGATAGTCGATCGCTTATAGCTGATGGCTGATCACGGCTTCAAGGGATAATAGCGATCTTGATGTCCCCGTTCCGGTTCAGCAATCTTTCCAGGACGCTGCCGAGGGCGGCGAGATGCTCTTCCCCGGTGATGAGACTCTGAGCTTTTATCTGGCCCCGGTGTATGGCGTCGAGAGCTTCCCTGATATGGCGCGGCGTATGGTGGAAATTGGCCTTGATCGTTATTTCGGAATAATGGATGAGAGTGCTGTCGAGCGGGATATGCGTGCCGGAAGGGCATCCGCCGAAAAGGTTGATGGTTCCCCCTCGCCGGACCATGCCCATGGCCTGCTGCCAGGTCTCTTTGGATCCCACGGCCTCAATGACCACATCGGCGCCGCGCATGCCGCTCGTAATTCTGCGCACCTGCTCGACCACATTCGATTTCGTTGAATCCACCACGTGATCCGCGCCCATCACCTCTGCCATTTTCAGCTGCGAGTGCCGGTTGCCCAGGGCCACCACTTTGACGCCCAGTGACTTGAGGAGCTGAACGAACATCAAGCCGATCGGTCCCATTCCGATCACTACGACCGTGTCCCCTTCTTCAATCCCGGTTTTTTCCACCGCGCGAAGGACGCAGGCGAGAGGTTCGACCAACGCCGCCTCACGAAAGCTGACGTTATCCGGCAGGATCAGGAGATTCTGCCGGACAATCGATTCGGGAATTTTGATGAACTCGGCATAGGCACCGTTGATGAACTGCAGATTCTCGCAGAGGTTTGCAAGATGGCGTTCACAATAAAAACACTCGTTGCATGGGCCCGAGTTGGCTGCCACGACGCGCATCCCCGGTGAGAAGCTTTCCACTCCTTCACCAACTTCCTCCACCACTCCAGCAAGTTCATGACCGAAAACCGCAGGAGGAACGATCATCCGTGCGTGAAATCCCTGGCGGTATACTTTCAAATCTGTTCCGCAGGTCAGCGCCGCCTTGATTTTCACCAAGACCTCGCCGGCCTCCACTCGTGGAACAGGGATCTGCTCGATGCGCACGTCCCGTTTTCCGTACAATACGGCTGCGGTCATCTTCTCTCTGGTACCCTTCATCAGTTCTCTCATGGCTGTATCACGACCTTTAGCGAATGCTCAGAGGGATGAGATGCCAGGCGAATCCCTTCCGGGAGCAGTTCCAGTGCGAAGCGGTGGCTGATGAGTCTGGCCACGTTTATTCTTCTCGAGAAAATCAAGCGAGCCGCCTTCTCCTGAAGCTCAATCGAGGCGCTGTAACTGCCGATGAGTTTTTTTTCTTCCACGCAGATGCGCGAGGCATCCACCGGGACCATCTCGCCGGGGACGGTCTGCGCAAACAGCAACACGCGGCCGCCTCTCCGAATAATCTTCTGTGCATCCTCGATTGCACGAGGACTGGCCGCTGCAACAATCGCCAGGTCCGCTCCCCGGCCTTCCGTTAGCCTGCCTACTGCTGCAGGGACATCATCTCTTTCAGGATTCAGAGCAGCAGCGGCGCCTAATTCTCTTGCGATTTCCAGTCGATTGTCCAGAAAATCCAACCCGATCACCCGGGCGCCGGCACAACGGGCCGCCTGCATCATCAGCAGTCCCACCGGCCCTTGCCCGTAAACAACCACCACTTCTCCGGGTTCAAGATCTGCCGTTTCCAGGGCCTTCAGACACGTGTTCAGCGGCTCCAGGAAACTTGCTTCCTCAAAGCTGACGTCTTCCGGAATTAAGACCGTTCCTTCCTCCACAATCCAATCCATCACCCGGACATACTCGGCAAATCCTCCGCCTGCCGGCTCAAAACCTGCCGTGGTGCCGGTCCGCCTGTAAAACTCACATTGAGAGAAAAGCTTCCTTTCGCAATAGAAGCATTTCCGGCAAGGAATGTGGTGATGTGTTGTTACCCGGTCTCCAACCTTGAAACGGGTCACCTTCGACCCCGTTTCCACAACCGTCCCGGCGATCTCGTGACCGAATATTCGAGGCGGGGGGACGAGGCCGTACTCGATTTTCTTCAGGTCGGTTCCGCACACTCCACAGGCATGCACCCGGAGCAGAATCTCTCCATCCGCGATTTTCGGAATCGGCACCATCTCCAGCGAGATGTTGGACGGGCCGCGGTAAACAGCCGCCCGCATTTTTCTGCCGTTCACCGAGGGTTTCATGTCTATTGCCATCGTGCTTTGCAATTCTCTCATTCTAGCCGTCGCCGTCCAACCTCAAATCATCTTGGCCCGCAACTTGGAAATTCGGTCTTGAGCCGAGTCCGGGTGCCATTCGTTACGGAAATATTCTACAGCCTCGCGCAGCGCTTTTTCGGCCGGGCCGGGATTGTAGCCCAGCTCCTTTCGGGCCTTTTCGCTGCTGATATACATTTTGTATCGGGACATCCGCACGCCTTCGAGGGGAATCAGAGGCTCCCGGCGCAGGATGGATCCCATGACAAAATTATCCAGATAGCCGGCGACCAGCGCCAGCGTCCATGGTATCCGGAAACGCGGAGTATGTCTTCCGCAGATCCGTGCCAATGCGTCCAGTATTTCTTCCAGGCTCCAGTTTTCTCCGCCGAGAATATAGCGCTCGCCCAGGCGGCCGTTCGTTTCCGCCAGAAGATGCCCGCGCGCGACATCCTCCACTCCTACCAGATTTAATCCCGTTTCGACATACGCCGGCATATGCCCCTTGATGAATTCGAGAATGATTCTTCCCGTCGGAGTTGGTTTGATATCTCCGGCGCCCACGGGCGTTGTCGGGTTAACGATAACGACAGGCAATCCAGAGGCTGCGAATTCGCGCGCCACCTGTTCGGCCATAAACTTGGAGCGTTTGTAATGGCCGATCATATCGTCCAGCTTGACAGGACTGTCTTCGTCGGCCGGGAGCCCGTCTTTTCTCAACCCGATCGCACCGACAGTGCTCGTATAGACGACTTTCTCCACTCCGGCCTCGCAGCAGGCTGAGAGCAGGTTCCGCGTGCCTCCCACGTTGTTGTCGTATATGTCCTGCGGATTCCTGGCCCAAAGGCGGTAATCGGCCGCCACGTGGTAAACCCGGCGGCAGCCCTGGACGCATCGCAGGAGCGACATTGAATCTTTAAGGTCGCCGATGGCGATTTCGCAGCCGAATGTTTCAACGTTCGACTTGCGGCTGGAATTTCGCGCCAGGATTCTGACCCGGTCACCTCTAAGCAGAAGCTGGCGCACCACATGGCTGCCGATAAAGCCTGTTGCGCCGGTTACAAATGTGAGATCTTCAGCCATAAACTCCATTCATCCGCCAGGAAACCAGATTCCTTGCGGGCTTGCGCAGGTCAATCTCGAAATACAGCGTCTAGAGTATACGACAAACTAGAAACTATAGCCCAAATGCTTGACTTTTCCAACATTCCTAAGCACTTCAACGGCTTTTTCTTCCGGATTTTGCGTGGAGCTGTGGGTTCCAGCCGACATGAGCAAGTTCAGGAGGGAGAGAAAATTCAACGTCTTCGACAATTTCGCCTGCGGTTTCGACGTTCGGGTATCCGAGGCCGTTCAAATAATTTACGACTCGTTCTACAAGGCCTTCGGGAGCCGAAGCCCCGGCCGTCAGCCCGATTATCCTGACACCATTCAGCCAGGGAAGCTGAATGTCTTCTATGTCATCGATCAGATAAGCCGGCACGCCTGCGCCCTGGGCGACTTCCACAAGCCGGCAGGAATTAGAGCTGTTTGCCGAGCCTACCACCAGAATTAATCCCGCACCTTGTCTTCGGGCAAGTTCGAGCACCGCGCTCTGGCGGTTCTGAGTCGCGTAGCAGATATCCTCCGAACTGGGCATCTGGATCAACGGAAACTCCTGACGCAATTTTTCCACAATATCGTGCGTGTCGTTCAGGCTAAGAGTCGTTTGAGTGAGATAGGCGATCTTGGCGGGATGCGAAACTTGAAGCTTTTCGATGTCACCTTCCGGGTCCAGAACCGTTATAGATTTGGGGGCCTCTCCCAAGGTTCCGATGACTTCGTCGTGGTCCGAATGGCCGATGAGCACGATGGTGTAACCCCGCCGGGCATATTTAATTGCCTCCCGATGAACCTTGGTCACAAGCGGGCATGTGGCATCGATGATTCGGAGATTGCGCGCGCGTGCGGTCGCGGAAACTTTAGGGGAAACGCCATGAGCGCTGAATATGACGCGCGCTCCGGCCGGCACCTCGTCGAGTTCATTGACAAAGATGATCCCCTTCTGATGAAGCTCGTTGACGACAAACTTGTTGTGGACGATTTCGCGCCGGACATAGATGGGCTGGCCATAAGCCTCGAGGGCGAGGTTGACGATGTCGATTGCCCGGACCACGCCCGCGCAGAATCCCCTCGGAGACGCCAGAACTACTTTTTTGCTCTCCCTGCTCTTCATGATTCCCGCACTTGATTCCCAATGCAGGATACAGGATGCGGGCTGCAAGATGCAAGGGATGCCCGGTTCCCGAAAAATTCCCCCACAATTTTCATGACACCAATCCATGCTGAAGCACTGCGGTTGTTCCTACCGATTATGCTTGATAATGAATAATTACGGTATATACTGTAAATATGAAATTTGAGTGGGATGCCGGAAAGGCTCGCCGCAATTTTCATAAACATGGGATTACCTTTGATCGGGCGATTACTGCCTTCGATGATCCCTTTGCCTTGATCGCTCCCGATGAAAAACACTCCAGCACGGGAGAAATAAGGGAGTGGCTTATCGGTGAATCAGACAATGGGGTGCTCGTCGTGGTGTTTACCAGGCGGGAGGAAGGACAGGTTTGCCGTGTTATCAGCGCTCGGCGAGCCAGCCGGCGTGAGAGGATAAGCTATGAAGAATTCAAAAGAGTTTCCCTTTGAAAAGGCAAGACGGGTCAGCAAGAGGGAAGTAGCCGCCGCCCGCAAGGCGATCGAGCTGAAAACCGGCGTTCCGCGGCTTCCTCGTGGGCGGCCCTCAAAATCGGAAGAGAACAAATATCAGCCCACGTCAATTCGACTGCATCCTAAGGTCATCGCTTGGGCACGCAGAGAAGCGCGAAAACGAGGCGTGGGTTATCAGACCGTCATCAATGAAGCCCTGATCGAGAAGGCGGGATAGCGAGTTACTTGCGGCGCTCGGAATTCGGGAATTAAGCAAAGCTGTTGCCGATATTTCACTTATTTTGAAGTAAAATGATGCAAAAGGCTGGCGAACTACGATGACGACCGAACGTTTGCTTGTGGAAAAACGAGAAGAAATCCTGCGATTGGCGGCCTCACGCGGAGCGCACAATGTCCGCGTTTTCGGTTCGGTTGCCCGCGGCGAGGCGCGGGAGGACAGCGACATTGATTTACTTGTCGATGTGGAATCCGGACGCAGCCTGCTGGATATCGTAGGTCTCTGGCTGGATCTGCAGGAATTGCTCGGCCGCAAGGTCGACCTCTTGACTGAAGGCGGCATCAGTCATCATTTGCGGGGCATAATCCTGGCTGAAGCGAGGCCCTTGTGAAGGACGAGCGAATTTACCTTCGCCATATTGTCGAAGCAATAGAAGACATCGAGAGCTATACCAAGCCGGGATATAAAGCATTTACTCTCGAGCGGATTCGGCAGGATGCCGTCATCAGGAAACTTGAAGTGATCGGTGAGGCGGTGAAGCAACTGTCGGCAGCGACCAAAGCCGCTCGCGCCGAGATCCAGTGGTGAGAGATAGCAGCGATGCGGGATAAGATGATACATGAATATTTCGGTGTGAATCTCGATATCGTCTGGGAAGCCGTCGAGAACAATCTACCTGAACTGAAGCGAATAGTGGAAGAGATCCTTGCTTCGATGCAGTGATGATTCGAAAAATATATTCAACGAGAGCATTTTCCCTCATCCAATGGGAATATCAGTTGGTTGGAACAGCTGACTGACCTAATTCGGCGAGACTATAGGAACTTGGAAACCGGGTGGATATTCGCATTATCCAGCGATATTCCAACGTTAGCGAACGAAATAAAAGCGAAAGCCAACCGTGACCTCCGTATACATACCCTCCAGAGCTTGGAGCGTCCGATAAAAATCATTTCCGACAAATGTTGTAATCGGCACGTTAGCGGGAAGGCAAACGCTCGCCAAGGGCTGTTGCTATCACTCGCTTGATTTCATCGGCATGATTTGTCCACCAATTGCCGGTAGAAAATATTTCATTCCCCACCCTAGCTACAAAACGATCCTGCGCAACTTCAGAGGGCACCTCCATTTTAAATCTCTGATGGAATTTTTCCGGCATGACGCAAACCAACCCGGGGAAATCCCCCTACCAAATCCCCTACAATGATTTAAGGAAAACCTATAAGTTGAGTAGCGCTACAGGGAATCGAACCCTGGTTTGATGGCTGAGAACCACCAAACTATTTTGCTATAACTTCTGCTTTATCAAGCATTAATCCAAGGTCGGCCTTCTCGGTGGTAGGGAATTCCGTAGGGGAATTCAGGGCAGCGATCGCTTCTCTTTTCCGGCGCTCGCTCACGTTGTCATAGCGCTGGACCATGCGGATGTCCGCCCACCTGCCAAGTTCCTGAATAGTGCGGAGGCTTGCGCCCGATTGGTCGAGCCTGGTGGCGAAGGTATGCCGGCAGACATGAGGGGAAATATCCAGAAGCCCCGCTTTCCGGGCCGCCGTCCGAAAGATGCTCTGGATTGACCTGAAAGGCTGCCCGTCCCGCTTTGTGAAGAGATACTCGCTGCCCGGGTGAGATTGAATCATCCGTTTCAGTGCGGCGTGAAGCCGAGCCGTCAGAGGCACACTCTCGGCCTTTCCGTTCTTGGCAGCTTCAGCCGGTACGGTAACAAGCTTGTGCGCCAAGTCCACGTCTGCCTTTTTGAGCCATAACGTCTCGGAGGGAATCCGAAGCCCGGCGTCAATCCCACATAGCAGGATTGTCTTGAGCGGTTCGGAACACGCGGCCAGGAGCCGCGCTTCCTCTTCGAGTTCGAGGGCGCGCTGAGGCCCTCGGGATTCCTTGGTCCGCTTCACTTTCCTGGTAGGATTCGCGCCGTCATATTTGCCCCGATCGATGCACCAGTTGAACATGGTTTTGAGCGTTCCGAGTTCCCGGTTGAAGCCGACGGGCGCCCCCTCCGCGATCCTGCGCTGCCGATGCTTTTCGATCAGGAATGGCGAGATTTCGCTTAGCTTGGCTTGGCCGAACGTCTTGGCGAGTTCGGCGAGGTGCTGCCTGTACCCGCGGAGCGTGTTCGGCCGGTTGCTGGCTTCCGCCGCTCTGAGAAATTCCTCTTTGGCCTTCTCGAAGGGAATATCTTTCTTCTTGCGACCGATGCCCGCTTCGCCTTTCAGGATCGCCCCGCGCTTTATCGTGGCGATTTCCAGCGCCGCGGCCCTCTTGATGTTCTTCCCGAGGGGCATCTGATACCGCCGGCCGTTAATGTAGGCGTCCAGCCACCAGCTGCTGCCCCTCAGATAAATTCCATCTCCTTTTCGTGCCATAGATCCTCCACAAATAGGGACGGGGAATCAGATCCTAGATGGATTACCGCCGATCGCTAATGCAACCAAGCGTTATCCTGGCAGGCGGGTAAGGCAACCCGAGGCTATCGGGTCGTGAGTGTGCCAGTTCATCTCTGGTCGGCTCGCATGCTCGCCGCGCCGTGCCTCGCCTTGAATTGGTCTGATTCCCCGCCAAGATTTTACTTTCCTTTGGTTTTGCCCTCAATCTCTTTTTCGGGCAGCTTGCATCCATTCTGGCATTGCCAGGGGCCTCCGAAGAGGCCCCGGTTGATGGTTTACTTCTACCCTTTAGAGCAGATCACACCGAAAGCTTTATCCAATTGGCCGGCGAGGGAGTCGGCCTTGTTTTCGATATGGTCAAGAAGGGTAGTCAGACACAGCCCCAGTTGATAGAGTTCGTCAACTCCGCTTTCTTTCATGCAGCAAATGATTGTAGATAGGGATTGAATCTGCTTGGAGATTTCCTCTACCCCTTTCACAAGCGTTGTAATCGTCCCCGGCTCCGCATGTAGCGAGGTTCTGTCTTTAACTTCGGTCCAACAGAGCGTGAAATGGTCTGCCCGCTTCGCAATTCCGGCCAACAGGGCGCCGGTTGCCTGCCCGAATTCATAAAACTCCTCGTCCTTGCTTTCGTCAATATTGGAGCAGAAGTCAGATACGGCTTTGATTTGTCTCAATATGCCCCAAAATTGCCTTGAAATAGCACTTCTCTCCGACTCGGGTACGCTCGCCCTCTGTTCCCTTTGGGCTGCATCAAGGGCACGTTTGAAATCACGAATGCCTTTACCGCGTGATTGAGGCGACTCCTTGACGTACTGCGCCTCTAGGTTTGTAAGGGTTTTGGTTAAACGTCCCGCTTTCGGTTTGACTGCGGGTTTTTGTGGCGCTTTACGTGAAGATTTTGATAAATTCTTTTCAGTCTTGCTCATGGTTCCTCCATGTGCAGGATTAGGGCTTGGTTGCTGTTCCTGCAGCTTCCAGGCCCGCTCCATGCGGGTTATTTCTTCGACTTGTCCAGCACCTTGCGGAAGTCCTCAAAGCGCCTCAGATAGCTCCATGCTATTTCTTCAATTATTTCCGAAACAGAGCGTTTCTCAATAACAGCCTGGAGCTTTAGCGCTTCGATTACCTTCGGATCCAAGGTGAGGTTGAGTTTTTCTTTTGCCATGCGCTACATATACGCCTAAACGCATTAGGCTGTCAAGCTATTATTGCGGACTAAAGCAAGTCTCTTGGTAGATTAAATCTTCGAACGATGCCCGAGATAACACCCTTTCTCAACTCAGTGTTTTGACCATGGCATTTTAGGGGAAAGGATTCGGGGCGCCCGTTAATGTCTGGATGAAAAATTATCTGCTCGCTGCCTTTACCACGATTTACCCAAAACTCAAAGCGGCGATCGTATTTTGATAGAGTTTGAACAAGTTCCCGGAACTTGTAAGGCTTAGGCATCGGCCTGCTTGATTTGATCCCGCAATGCCTTTATTACGTGCGCAGCAGGGATTTGTAGGGTAGCCACTTCATAATCACTGTGAGCGGTATTGTGCGAAGGCTTGAGCATTTCGGCCAGACATGTATGGCGGCTTTGTGCGAAAACCTCAAACCAAATTGGGTCTGCTGGCTTAAAAATCATCTCGGGATGATCCTTGGCAAGAGCGAAGCCGATTTGTACATTAACCAAATCCTGTAGTTCTTTATGGGCTTCTTCAAAGGTCTTGCCGTATCCCCGGAGATCCATTTCGAGGGCTAAGGCAACCCACTCGTTATCTTCCCGATAACCAAGGATATTAAAGGATACATTGCAGAAAGCTTTTTTCAGTGGCTTTGATGGCATAAAACCCGACTCCTAAAGGGCTGCAGTCATTCTACCATATCGACAGCCGGCATATTCGGTTTCTATGAAATCTTCTTTTGTTGAGACCGGCCCGGAATTCTAAAAAACAACATACCAGCTTGGGGTAACAAACCATTGCTCTATGATTATAGCTGCTCTAGTGTTCAAGTAACCCTAGCGCTTCCAACTTCGGACGAAGTTTTTTTAATTTGTCTTTTGTTTCGCGGATATCCAGCGCCAAGGCGGGAATTCTGGATACCTCATCCAATGTGCTGTCAAAATGAGGCAGACTCGGGTAGTCATCGCGTACGGATTGATTCCTAAAAAAGAGGCTGTCTGAATCGGTGGCAAGCATTTTACCAAGCTCCTGCAAAGAGCCGCCGATACGATCGGCCTCAGCCTCAAGGATTGCTAGCCGCTTCTTTGAATCACCATAGTCTGTGATAAGTCGCCCACGGGCGGCCATTTCATCGTTTGGAGACATAAAGTAGCCCTTTCGGAATTGGTTGCTTTTATTGGCGGCCACCTTATCACTTGATCTCATTGGGGTCTACCTCTTTCAGGGTTTCAATCAGGGCCGTAACAGTCGAAGGGCGTCCAGTGCGGCTCACGTTCGGGCAGTTGGCAACCAGTTGCCAACTCATTTCTCACTTTGCAGGTTTCCATGATTTTTCCTCTAGCAATTTGCGCCAGGCTTGACGGAGAGCCCCGATCTTCCGAGGCCCCTTACCAAGACATTCCCGTTTTTAGGATCGTTGCCAGTCTGTAGGATCACGCGCGGCTTGGCACAAAATAACAAAGGCCCGGCAGGCAGATCCGGGCCTAGAGGTGAGATTTGTCTTTGTTCCAGCGTGAATCTCTATCGGCTGTTTGTCGGTTCACTTTAGCTCGATTAATTCGGCGCTACAACCGTTCTGGTCCCTCCAGCGCTGATATATTTCAGTGCCCCACCATACACATATAGGATGCCCCCGGCTGCGGGAGCACTCGGCTCCGATCCCACGTTTTGAATCGTCTGGCCTTTAGAGTTGAAACGAGCAAGTTCTGTGGTCCCATACCGAGCAGCGATAATCACTGAATCCGTGCTTTGATATCCGCTGAGAAGGATGCTCGCATTAAACATCACTTGCCCGTCTGGATAAATTCTGACCGGGTCGCTTGCCACGCTAATAATTAGGCCCGGAACACTGCCACTGTTACTAAATTCAAACACGCCGGATTCGCCCCCCAATTCGAGCATATTGTCAAAAGTCATGTCTCGAATTGCGAACGCTTTAAACAAGCCATTAACATCGATCTGGCTTTGCGGGTTCCCGCTTGAATCGATCCCGCGCAGTCCGTTTGTGGCATCCATTTCAATTCGTGCGCCCGTCGCTGCTGTCTTTAGTGCAAGCTGGCCGCCAGTTGTGATCTGCGTCAGTACATTTCCAGAAGAATCGATCCCGCGCAGTCCGTGGGTGCTATCCAGGACGACCCGTTGTCCGCTCTCGGCGGTTTCAATCACGACGCCGCGGAGCGTGATCCCCGTCAGTATGCCGACGGCCACAATCCCATCCTTCTCCCCTTCAATTTCCAGTTTCGGAAACATCGGACTAAAAGGACATAGTTGTGATCCATTCATTGAACTTCTCCCTATCGAAAATATTTGTGTTTTTCTTGCGGACATCCGCGAAGAATTGCAAGAGGTGCGCTGTTTCAGAATTCAAAATTTCCGCGCCGTCGGGATAAAATTTCTTATCCCAATCGGTTTGTGTAAGCCTTAACCCGCCCCATTGCTGGATGCCCGTCCCTGGAATGCCACCACGAAGGCATATTGAGAGTTCACGAGATTCCGCCTCATGGACAGCAATAAATCGACGACCATCCGGGAGCGTCATCTGAGAGCCGCGAATGTGCTCCGTGCTAAGGCAAAACTGCTTCAAAAATCCTTGCTGAATCGCTACCGCAACGAGTAGCCCTGTAGCTGTCAGGACTGCAATGCGCCCATGTGCGGCGATGCCGAGCCCTTGCGCCTCCGTCAGCCGCGCGATCCCGATAGCAACATTATGCTCGTGGTGAACCGCTACGAGTCTCCCGGTGCAATTCGCAAGTGAGCCTTCCAGGAAAATGTCGCCCTCATCGGTCGGGACGCCATATTTCATACAGATCCCGTAAAATTCATTTGGTCCTAATTTAATATTTTCCATTCGTCCCTTTCCTTTTTCGTCGGCAAAAGGATAAGCCCGGGGCAAACCGGGCTTATCAGGAAATCGGGTTTATGTGCGGGCTCCGAAAGGGAGCCCGCAAAGCTCGCCGTCGCGCGACCGTGGCAAGCTGGCTAGCGGACACTTTTAGGAGCAGGGCGGCCCAGGCCCCGGCCGAGACCCGCTCGGCACGGCATAAAACTCGCGCCCTGGCCGGCGCTGCATTAGGTAACAGAGCGTTTGTAATCGATCGTGCCGGACGTTGCCCCGCCTGTGGCGACGGTGATATACAAATTCACCGCGTCAGGCACCCGAGTTTCGCCCCAGCCTCCGGCAGCTCCCGGGCGAAGAGTAATTCTTTCGAGTGTTGTCGGGAGGCCGTGCGGAATAATGTTGTCCCCCTCCACGAGTCCAGTTACGGAGAGGCTTCCATCACAAACCCGGCCGCCTGGCTCAATGCACTGAAAAACTCGCTCCTTGTTTAGTTGCGTCACAGTTATCATTTTTTGTCCTTTCGAAATTTGATGCATTACATGAAAAAGGGCCGGGCTGGCGAGGTCGGACGCCCTCCCGGCCCCTGTGCGCCGGCGGAAAACCTGGCATCCCCCAGGT
>JBEKKY010000127.1:0-9186 GCA_050010475.1 Acidobacteriota bacterium
CGGGAGATGGGCTTCGAGTTTACTCTGATTTCGCGCTTCTCCCTGCGCGATAATCCGGCTTCCATCGCTTCCAGTCTGGTTCCATGGCTCGATCCAATCCGCCGTAAGGGCAGGGGATTAGATTCGCATCCAGCTTTGAACGGTGTGATGGAATTAATTTATTTCGGATTGTTTTTGCTTGCGGTTCCGGCAGCGTTGATCGAAAGCTTCTGCGGGTTTGGCGGCACAATCTGGGCCTGCGCAAAGCCCAAGCCATGATCAGCGCTCTATTTCGATATACTCAATCTTCAACTGCGGGATCCACGGTCAATTGAAATTTGTCGGTGTCGGCAATTCCTGACGGGTTTGACCGGGAGGGCGGGTCAATCTTTTGGAAACGCTGCTTCATTCTGAGGAAGGGTCTCTCAAGCGCGTAAAAAGACAAAGCTGCAATCAGGAAAACGGAACCAAACATGCCGACTGTTTTCAGTGGCATCGGCAATCGAAGTTTATCAAAGTAGGCAAAGACAGGATAATGCCACAGATACAGTCCGTAGGAGACCTGTCCGGTCCACACCAGAGGTTGAAACGACAACGCCTTTTTGAGCAGATTGGAAGATGGATTGGTGGCCCAAAAGATGACTGTTGCCGAGCTTAGTGCAACCAGTCCATAACCGATTAGAAACATGAAAGCGTCGTTCCATTCCGAACGGAATACCATCAATAATCCGGGAAGGCCAATTACGCAGGCAGCCAGTTTTGCGATCGGCTTCAGAGTGAATCCATGTCTCAGTATGCCGAATGCAAGCATGACACTCAGCAAACACCCTGCCAGGAGCGAGTCGGCACGGGTGTCCAGGCCGTTGTACAGGCGCATTGAACCTGCGCCCGCCATCCAGAGGGCAGCTCTGCAAGTCATGGATGCCAATGCAGCCAGTGCAAGGATGGATGCGAGTCCTTTCCGCGTGGATACGCAACGAAGAAGCGCAATCAGCGTAATCGGCCACAGCAAATAAAATTGTTCTTCGATTGAAAGCGACCACGTGTGAGCGAGCGCCGCCAGGCGAAAACTTCCTGAAAACGCCCGCACCCAGTTAGAGCTGTAAAAGAGTGTGACTCCTGCCGCCTTGAGCCGATCCGAAATAGATAAGGGATTCAACGGCAGCAGGGAGACTAACAGCAGGGTAGACAAGGCTGGAAGAAGACGCAATGCCCGCCGTGCATAGAAATTCCTGAAATCAATGAAACCGGTCCTGACCCATTCTTGCAGCAGTACCGTTGTAATCAGAAAACCGCTGAGTGTGAAAAAGACATCTACCCCCAGGTATCCCCACTGCCCGTAAGGAATCTTCATGTGAACAAGCATGACCGCAAGCACGGCGAATCCACGAATGCCGTCCAGCATCGGGGAGTAGCGTAAAGAAAATTGCAGCGTCTTCGGACGATCCATTGCCGGGCTGAAGTTAAGTAAGGCGATCGAAAAACAGCAAAAGCCACATTTTCATAGAGAACGGATTATACTCTGATTCTTCAGATCCTGAAGCTGCGTGTGCGAAATTCCTGCACCCAACGCTCTTCAGGCATGCGCCGGCGGAGGGGAGATCGCGGCCGCGGGGGCATCTGCTTCGTGGCCACTCCTCGACGATCTCACCGCATCGCTTGCGTCGCAGCGCCTCGCATCTGCCCGCCTACCTCCAGGCCGGAGGAGAGGATGGTTTGGCCGGGCTCGCTCCTGCAAATAAATCGGTGTTCTGCCATCAAGATTAATGTAAGATAAAACACCTCGCTATGAAGAAGCTATCGGGTTCGAAAGTGCTTATCACCGGCGCCGGCGGCTTCATCGGAAGCCACCTGTGTGAGCTGTGCCTTGCTGAGGGTGCGGAAGTGCGGGCGTTTGTGCATTACAACTCTCGAAGCGACTGGGGTATGCTGCAGGACCTCGACAGAAGGAAACTCGGGAAAATCGAAGTGATGGCGGGCGACCTTCGAGATTCCGAAGCTGTCCGCAAGGCGGTTCGGGGTTGCGATCGCGTTTTTCATTTAGGAGCGCTTATCGGCATCCCCTATTCGTATTCGAATCCTGCTGACGTCATTCAGACGAACGTCTTGGGGACGCTGCATGCGCTCAACGCGAGCCTCGAATTTGGAGTTGAAAGGTTCATTCAGACTTCCACCAGCGAGGTTTATGGAACTGCGCAATATGTGCCGATGGATGAAAAACATCCGTTGAATCCGCAATCTCCCTATGCGGCTTCAAAAGTGGCGAGCGACAAGCTGGCAGAAAGCTATCATCGGACCTATGGGTTTCCTGTTGTTATTCTGCGTCCATTCAATACCTATGGGCCGAGGCAATCTCCACGAGCCGTGGTTCCGACCATCATTGTTCAAGCTCTACGATCCCGCAAGATTCGCCTGGGCAGCCTGGAAACTACGCGAGATTTGACTTATGTGAAAGATACGGCCAAAGGATTCATCGCCGCTTCAACAGCGCCCAAAATCGAGGGAGAAACAATTCAGCTCGGTTCCCAACAGGAACATTCTATCGGGGAACTGGTCGGGATAGTGGGAAAGGTTTTGAGGAAGAATTTGGTTGTTATTCAGGAGTCGGGAAGACTCCGTCCCAAGACGAGCGAGGTTGCGCGTCTTTATGCTTCAAACCAGAATGCGCGGCTGCGACTGCGCTGGAAACCGGAAGTGAGCCTGGTGGACGGATTGGAGCGGACGGTGGACTGGTTCCGCGCCCGCGCCGATTTGTATAAAACCGATTTTTATCACGTATAACTATGAGTACAGACGCTCAGGTCATTATTGTTCTCCCGGCATACAATGCTGCCCAGACTCTCGAGAAAACCTACTTGGATATTCCCAAGGAGAAGATTTCGAAGATCATCCTTGTGGATGACGTCAGCCAGGATCAGACGGTCGAAGTTGCTCGAGCTCTTGGATTATCGGTTGTCATTCACGTTCAGAATCGCGGGTACGGCGGAAACCAGAAGACATGCTACCTCGAAGCTCTAAAGGAAGGAGCTGATGTCGTGGTTATGCTTCACCCGGATCATCAGTACGACTCAAAACTCGTGCCCGATCTTGTCGAGCCGATTCTTTCCGGGAAGGCGGATATGGTTATGGGTTCTCGCATTCTCAACGGACGAGCCCTCGAAGGAGGCATGCCTTTCTGGAAATTTCTGGCCAACCGAATCCTGACAACCGCAGAAAATATCGTTTTCAGAACACGCCTGACCGATTGCCACAGCGGATTTCGTGCTTACAGCCGCAGGCTGCTGATGACAGTGCCGTTTCTTCTCAATGCCGATGATTTTGTTTTCGATTCGCAGATGATTGCGCAGGCCGTTTATTTGGGATTCAAAATCGACGAAATTCCCGTTCAGGCCCGGTATTTTCCCGAGGCTTCCAGTGTAAATTTTAAAGTGAGCACTATTTATGGATTAAAGACCGTCGGCGTAATGCTCCGTTTCATTCTCCAGCGGCTGGGCTTGATCCATTTGCGGATGTTTGAGAGAAGGCTGGAGGACGTACTAAGCCGGCACTATCACCAGACGGTTTTCCGGCGTCCATAATGGATTCGTGGCGGTTGCTTGAATCCAATCCGTTTCGCCGGCCGATGGCATAGGCCGCACAAAATTCCAAAAAGCTCTCCGATTCTCCAAGCGCAGATGCTTTCTCCCATGCGATGGTCTTATGAAAATGATGAGGGCCCTTTTCTTTGGCTGGGGATTGCATTCGCAGCATGAAGCGACACCACTGCTCATGGATTACGAAAAGATTAGCCGGGGATTTACCAATCATGATTCATAGAAGCGGAGTATTTAGGATTCTCCTGTTGTCTGCTCTGCTATGGGGAACAAATATCCTATGGTTCTCGCGCGACACTCGTCCGCCCGTTTGGGACATGGCCCTGCACCAGGCTTATGCCATCGGGTATATGAATCCTTCCACCGTTCCACCTGGCACAGCTCTTTGGGAAAGATCGGGCAACTATCCCCCATTCGTGCATCTCCTCATTGCATTCGTTTTTCTTGTTCTGCATCCTGGACCGCATGTGGCCGCGCTCGTCAATGTCCCTGCGACTTTCATTCTTCTTTGGGCGGTGTATGAATTGGCCGGGATTTTGGCGGGAGATTTGGCCGCGACCTGGGCATGTATCCTGACCGTGTTGACTCCGTATTTGATCTGGATGTCTCGCGAAACCGTGCTGGATTATTGGCTCTCGGCATTATTTGCGGCGGCTCTTGTTGCATTGCTCAAGACACGTGGATTTCAGTCACACCGCTGGAGTTTGCTGTTCGGATTTCTCCTGGCGCTTGGACTCTTAACCAAATGGCTTTTTGCCGGCCTCGTTTTCTTCCCGATTCTTTACGTGGCATTGCGTAACAGGATATGGCGCAATCCCGAGCAAGGGATCAATTTTGCCGACATGCTGATCGCAGGCGGAGCTGTCGCCGGAATATGGTATCTTCCGAACCTTCCGCGGTTGTCCCGGTTTTTCTGGCAGAATGCCGCGATCGGCGCTCGCGAAGGCGAACCGCCGGTCTTCTCATTCCAATCGCTCATTTACTATGCGCGGCTGCTCGAGGGTTATCAGCTCCTTGCTCTTCTGTTTATGATGGTTTGCCTTGGCTGCTTCTTTGTCTTGAGAAAGAGGCTTGGGGGCGAATGGCGGTTTCTTGCTCTCAGCATAGCCGGCGGATGGCTGGTCCTGACGCTCCTGCGCACAAAAGACCCGAGGTTCACGATGCCGCTGATCGGGCCCCTGCTGATATTCCCGGGAACGTGGATTCAGTCTTGGAAGAAAACGAGCCTGAATAAAGCAATTCAGGTTGTCTTGGTGGCTTTGCTTTGCGTGCAGGCCTATGCCGCCAATTTCGGAATCTCGGGAATTCCCAAGCGTATTGTCCTCGTCCCTGGTTATCAAGGATCCTTCCGCTGGGATTGGAATTTATATATTCAGGATTACTTCAATACTTTGGGAAAGCCCAGACGAGAAGACTGGAAGCAGGGCGAAATTCTGAAAGAACTGGCGATCGATTCGCGGAAAAGAAATGCGGAGGCATCTCTGGCGCTGATACCCGATCTGCCGTTTTTCAATGAATCCAATTTCAGGCTTTATGCGGCGATTCGCGGAACGAGGATCCGCATAGCACATTTACAGTCCGCCGAGCGAGGATTCGCTTCCTTCGACGGCTTCAATTATGTTTTGATGGTTGAAGGCGAACAGGGAATGGCATGGACCACGGGAGGAAGCAAGGCGCTAAATAAGATCGTCGTGGATTCTCCTCAGGTATTTCGCTTGGTCGGGCTCTACAATCTGCCGACAGGTGATTCCGTGCGCCTGTATTTCATTCAACGTTGATCATGAGATCTGGATTCCAGAGTACAGACAAGAGCACTGCTGTAAGATCATGATTTTGGAACAGCCATGAAGAAGGAAAGGGAATTGCCGCGCGCTGGATACGCGGCTGCCAAGAGGGATGGATCGGTTATGAAAGCGGTAATGCAGTCTACCAGGACCTGGGATGTCGCGATCCTCCTGTTGGCTCTGGCCGCCTGTTCAGTCCCTTTCTTGCGCCAGCCTTTTCACATGGATGACGGCTTTTATCTGGAGATGGCGCGCAACGCCCAGGTGAGGCCTCTCTTTCCAAACGATGTTCCCTATTCACTTCAGGGTGAACATGCGGCCGACATGGGCTCCCATTCCCATCCGCCGCTCCAAACCTACTTTCTCGCGGCGATCGAGCACTTTTGGGGAGATGGCCCGGGGAGGGAGTGGATTTACCACCTGTTTTCGCTTTCTTATGCAGTTCTTGCGCTCCTGTTCTTTTACTTCCTATGTGCGCGTTTTCTGGAAAGGCCGATCTTGCCTTCCATTGTTCTTGCCTGTTCCCCACTTTTCATGTTGATGCAGCATTCGCTGATGACGGACATCCCTAACCTGGCATTCTGGCTGGCCGCCATTTGCAGCTTTGTTTATGCTGCGGATACCAAAAGCACACGTCTGTACAGCGCCAGTTCCCTGTTTCAAACCGCTGCGGTCTTTACCAGCTATCAATCCTTTGCCCTGATTCCTTTGCTGGGTTTTTATCAATTCCGCAAAGATCGGTCGGGCAAGGGCTGGCTTGCGTTTCTCCCGGCTCCGGTACTGATGGCTCTGTGGCTCACAATGAATTATTTTCACTATCACCGGATGGTGCTCGGTGCGACCGTGGGTTACATACTGTCGCGCCACTCTCTTTCATTGAATGTTCTTGGGACCAAGCTGTTGGCGATTCTCGAATATCAGGGCTGGCTTGTTATATTTCCCTTCTTCCTTTTTTTTGTTTTCGCCCCGGCCTTGAGATGGCGCGCGCTGCCGCTGGTTTTACTCGGCTCAGCCTTTGTAGCTCAGCTGGAGGTTCCCGAATATCGCTTTCTAGACAAGGCGATCTTCGTCCTGGGATTGGCTGCCGGGCTGATCGTCGCTTCTCAAATGGGGAAATCCCTGTGGAATGCATTCGGAAAGCGGCTGAACCGCCTTGAATCGGACAGCATCAATGAACAGTTTCTTGGCTTGTGGTATTTTGGCGTATTGGCGTACTGTCTTCTGCTCTTCACAGAAGGCTCGGCGCGCTACATCTTGCCTTTGGTCCCTCCTTTTCTAATCCGATATTTTCGTCACCTGGAAACCGCGGAGGCGGTTGAGTACAGGATTCCTGCCAGGTTTCTGAATGCAGCACTGGTGGCCGGCGGCACCTTTGTAGTCTCGCTTGCGTGGGGACTCTCGCTGTCTCATGCGGATCAGGAATTCGCCCGTATATATCCACGTGCAGCAAGTGACTTTTCTCGGGTCACCGACAAAATGCAAGCTTACTGCACGGGAGAATGGGGGTTACGATATTATTTCAGCCACGCAGGGGTTCCTCCTTTGCCGCTGGACGAATCCATGGTACGAGGAGGCAGCTACCTGGCATCTCCGAAGTTGGCCCTTCCTTATCAATTTCCGGCTGATTTGAATTCAATCGTGATTCCGATGAAAACGCTTTCCTACAGAGTCAATACGAGACTGAGAATTCTTGACTGGCAAACCCCGGCAGGTTTTTATTCGACCGGATGGGGCTTGATCCCGTTCTCTTTCTCTGAAAAACCGCTGGAGCAGATTGAAATATTTCAGGTCAATTTTATGGTGGAACAGCTTCCTTGGGCGCAAGTCGAAACTGCTTCCTCGATTAAGCCTTGGCCTGGTTATCTGGTTCTTCGCGGACGATCGTTGCTGGCTATTCTGGCGAAACCTGAAACAAAGATCCGTTATGTCTGGCCTGTTTATCATCGGGTTCGTTTGGAACTAAAATGCGGCATTTCCCCAGATTCCTATAAAGAGGGATCTGATGCGGCTTTTGAATTTGAAGTCCGTCAATTCGCCGGAGACGGCAGGGTTTTATCCGAACGGCGGATCACCCTTCGCCCCGGAATTAATAAAGAAGATAGAGACTGGCAACCGGTCAGCCTTGAATTGTGTCCGACTCCGAAAGGAATTTTGGAATTCCGCTATGCTTCTCTCGGGAACATTCAGGAGGGAACGGGAGCATTTGCTCAATCGATAATCGAGCCTGTTGATTAGTTCCGACTGTTTTGGCGGGGGGAAATGATTAAATTTCGTATGGAGAATCTTCCTGTTCTTTCTCGTTCAGGCGTCATAATTCTGGCCCTCTGCGCAACCCTGCCATTCCATGGGTGCGGAAAAAGGCAGCCACCTGCGACCGAAGCTCAACCGGCGATGGACCTATCCGAACGATTCTCCCTTACGACTCCAGGATCTCCTGAACCTCCCGAAAGATTCCTGAAAATCATCCGGAAAGGAGTGCGAAAAGACTCCCTGGTTCTTATTGCTCCGTCAGCGATAACGGCGCCATTATTCGGACTTTCGGGAAGAAGGACTCTGAGGTTTTGGGCAGCGCCGGTGTTCAATATCGGAGATGGCGTACAGATGAATGTGTTTCTCCGCAGATCAGGGATTCGGATCCTAGTCGGATCCCGGTATTTCGATCCCGGACGAAATGCGGAAGACAGAAGTTGGATTCCTGTCTCGATTGCGCTCGAAGTCAACGAAGGCGACCTCATCGAGATAGAAGCCTCGGCGGGGCCACAAGGAGACCTCACCGCGGATTGGCTGGCTTTGAACTCTGTGGTTGTAGCGCCATGACGCCGGGGGGCACCCGGCAATTTTCTAAAGACGCTGATGACCGGAATTGCAGACGCAAGGGAGAAACACTCGGTGCCCAACTTTATTCTTGACTCAATTGTATAGTCGGGAACAACATAGAGTTCAGCCTTCGAGGGGAGTTGTGTCTGCTTGGAGGCCGGTGTAGGTTTTTGACGGATCGCGGGCTTGGGCGATGATCCGGGGCAGGGGATAAGTTCTGTAATTTCTTATTGAAAGATATTCTTTTGGGTTGCAGAGAATTTTCTCGCATGCTAGACTAAAAACTTTGCCAATGCTGGCGTAGCTCAGCTGGTAGAGCAGCTGATTTGTAATCAGCGGGTCGGGGGTTCAAGTCCCTTCGCCAGCTCCAGTAACGAGGGCCGTAAGAGTAAGCAGAACTTGGGATTTCGGAACCCGGTTTTAGCGGTTTGACCGGACGCGAGTAACGGATTGTTGAGTTGTCCGGCTCACCTGTAAGCTCCCTGGACTCCACTTTGGCGGATGACCAAAGCATTGCGGAAAGTTCCCATGCCTTGCAGATCTTTGGAGAGGTGGTCGAGCGGTTAATGGCACTGGGCTGTAAACCCAGCGTCCTTCGGGACTACGGAGGTTCGAATCCTCCCCTCTCCACCATGTAGTTAGAGAGCGGGAGTAACTCAGTTGGCAGAGTCATAGCCTTCCAAGCTATTGGTCGCGGGTTCGAGTCCCGTCTCCCGCTCCAGAACTCAGCCCACGTAGCTCAGTCGGTAGAGCGCGTCCTTGGTAAGGACGAGGTCACCAGTTCGATCCTGGTCGTGGGCTCCATCGAGTGCGTGGAATAGCTTGACGGATAGGAAAAGGGAAACGCTGTTAAAGGTAATTAAACGACCCGGAGCAGAAGCCAGGAGAATCTAGTATGGCCAAGGAGAAATTTGATCGCAGCAAGCCGCATGTAAACATAGGGACGATCGGGCACATTGATCACGGGAAGACGACGTTGACTTCGGCAATCACGATGGTGTTGCACAAGAAGG
>JBEKKY010000128.1:0-9158 GCA_050010475.1 Acidobacteriota bacterium
TCCTGGCGGGGAATATAAGGCTCCCCCTCCACTGCCCACTGCCTACTGATGTATCTCCGCCAGAATGCTGTGATTCGGATCCAACAGGACTTTCTCCGGCCGGAACGGCCGCTTGACAGTTGTCTTCAGAGGTTTGCTCCCCGTTACCGCCTTGACATGAGCCCGGCAGGTGCTTAATGTCATGGCTCATGATTCCAAAGTGGTTTACGGAGATCCGGGGACAGGTACCCTCCACTTTTTCAATTCTGCTCGGATTCATTCCTCTTGTTTTTCTGGTTTTTTTCTGGTGGTTGCTTACGCGGGGGATTCCTGAGGAGCGGATCCTCGGGCCAACCATTCTGCCGAGTCCTGCCGAGGTTGTCTATAGCCTCGGAGATCTGGTCGGTACGAGCGATCAGGATAATCGAAATATCTTCGATCATATTGCGCTCAGCCTGCGCCGCGTGGCTTTGGGATTTCTTCTCGGTCTTGCCATTGCATTTCCCGTCGGGATTCTGATGGGTTCATTCGGCAGCGCTCGTGCAACCATTGCTCCTGTGGTGACGGCGAGCGGCTACATTCCAATCGCAACACTTGTTCCTTTGACCATGTCTTGGTTCGGGCTCGATGAAAGCCAGAAGGTCGTTTTTCTGGCGATGGCTTTCTGCATTTTTCTTCTTCCGATGATCATTCGAGCGGTTGACTCCGTTCCTGACATTTATTTGCGAACGGCTTATACGTTGGGGGCGACGCGCTGGACCATCATTCGGCGTGTTCTTATCCCCGGCGCTCTCCCCGATATCTGGCATTCGATGCGATTGGCTTTTGGTGTCGGCTGGTCATACCTGGTTCTGGCAGAAGTCGTGGTCAAAACCGGCGGATTGGGGGATCTGATCGATACTGCGCGCCGCCGTGCCATGCCCGGAAGAGTATACCTGGTCATTGTCATCATCACGTTGATTGCCTGGATTGCGGATCTCCTATGGGCGCGGCTCAGTGTTTTGTTGTTTCCTCATCGCCGGAGTGGCGTGTGAACAAAGATGCTTCCGGATCTGTGCCGGTTGTGGAATTCCGTCATGTGGGCGTGCGCTTCGGCACATGCACGGCCATTACGGATGTTTCCTTCAGTGTCTGTGATACTCCGGATCACGGTGAATTCGTCACCATTGTTGGCCCCTCGGGTTGTGGAAAAAGCACGCTGTTGAACCTGATTTCCGGATTTCTCAGGCCTTCCGAAGGAGAGGTGCTCGTCAGGGGAAACCCAGTGCTTGGGCCGGGAAGCGACCGGGGAATGATTTTTCAGCAGTACAGTTCATTTCCGCATCTGACGGTTCTGCAGAATGTGATGTTCGGGCTTGAGATCAACAAGCTGAAATGCAGCAGGGGCGAACGGCGGAGTCGCGCTGAAAGAATCCTCGAGCAGGTCGAGTTGCTGGAGCATTCGAAAAAATATCCGCATCAGCTCTCCGGAGGCCAGCAGCAGCGCGTTGCAATCGCCCGATCTCTGGTCATGGAGCCGCACATCCTGTTGATGGACGAACCATTTTCGGCGCTCGACGAGCCGACCCGCATGGAGATGCAGGAACTGATTGTTCAGTTGTGGTACCGTATCCGGCCGACAATCATTTGCGTAACCCACAATGTGACCGAAGCCGTGTACCTTGGAGAAAGAGTCTGGATTTTTACTCACGCTCCGGGGCAAATTGCCTATGATATCAGCGACACGATTCCGCATTCGATCGGGATACCGCCGCTGGTTGCACAGGAACGGCCGGAGTTCAAGAATGCTGTTCATGTGGTCGCCGAGGCTTTTCGGCGTATCTCGGAGAAAAGGCCGTTTGATGTTTCGGGCGAACGCTCAAACGAAGACGCGGAGGTTCCCTGAGCAGGGGTGAGTGACAGGGTGGTCATGTGGTTTCTTTAAGGAGCGCATCGTGAATTCCAGAATTTGGGACTGCATTCGCAAGGCCTTCAGTGCACGCCCGATCGGAATGTTTGTTCCTCCCAACTGGATCGGGATTGCAATTTTCGGACTGCTGGGGATTCTGAATCCCGGGTTTTGGGTGGTCGGTCTGGGAGCCGAACTGGGCTATTTGTGGATTCTGGGGACGAATGAGCGTTTTCAGAAATTTGTCGCCGCTTCCCAGCGGGTGCTCACCCACAAGCAATGGCAGGCAAAGGTCGATTTATTGGTGCAGCAGTTGAATCGGGAGGACCAGCAGAGATACCGCGCATTGGAAGAGCGATGCCGGGCGCTGCTGGAGCAACAAGTTCATCTCCAGACTCCGGCCCAGGGTTTGAAAGCAGAGAATGAAGGATTGGGCCGGCTGCTCTGGGTTTATCTGCGGCTGCTTTCAATCCGGCAGGCGATCGACCGAACGATACGGCAATCAACGGAAACGCCGGATAGATCGGCAAATCTGGAAGAACGGATCGCCAAACTGAAAGCCAGACTCGACGAACCGTTGACGGAGGATTTACGCAAGAGCCTCACGGGACAAATCGACATCTTGCAGCAGCGGCTTGAGAGGCGGCGCGAGGCCAAGGAGAAACTGGCTTTCCTGGATGCCGAGCTTACCCGAATCCAGGAACAGGTGGAGCTTGTAAGAGAACAAGCCGTTCTGGCGGAGGATCCGCAAACTCTTTCGCAAAGAATAGACCAGGTTACCACGACCCTTGGAAGCACAGCCCAGTGGGTCAACGATCAGCAGAAAATCTACGGCGCAGTGGAAGACCTGATGTCCGAAGCACAGGCAGTTAAATTAACGATTGACGAATGACGATTGACGATTGATCAGGCGCAAGGTATGAGTCAAATCGTCAATCGTCAAATCGTACATCGTCAATTCAGATGAGAGTGCAACCTATGGCTATGGAACTTCCAGCTTGGGCGGAAGAGATGCGCAACCTCTTCAAGTCGGGATCCGTTTCGCAATTTCTGCTGCACGGGAATGTTTTTGACATGGTTGCGACGGCCGGCCTCCCAGGGCCCCGGCAGCTCTCTTTGGGCGCCTTCCTCGATGAGGTGATGTTCGAGCAATACGAAGTGATTCTGCATTATGACCGGGGCAAGGGAATCCGTGCTACAAAAGGCGCCGAAGATTGGGGAGAGTGGCTGCGGCTGGCCATCGGAGAGCAGGCATCCGGCATGGCCCAGTTGCGTGAACCCGGTCCGGCCATGGAGTTGATAGACCGCTATCTTCTCCGCAGCCTCAATCTGCAATCTCTTCGCGGGACAGAATATGCACTGCACAAGATTGCTGTAATTATCGAATTTGCCGAGTTTGTCATTCCGCGCGGAGATGCGCTTCAGTTGGGCGGCGCTTTCAGTTCCAATGTAGTGAAGGTGCTGGGCTGGGCCAATGATCCGGCCGTGCTCCGTTCTGATATTGTGACTGTACTGATTTCAGAAGGGCTTCACGATCTGAACAACTTGGCAGTGGAAAATCCTCATGCGGCGGCCCTGAACATTCCGCTCCCCTGCGAGCAGGAGATGTCTGAATATGTCCGGATGTTGGGCGCCACTACACTGCGCGAGCTTCCTGCAAAATCAGAGATACCGCTGGATGTGTTGGGAGCGCGCATGACCGGTCTAAGCCGAGTGGGCGCCCAGACCGTTTTGGCGCGCGCGCTCAAAGCCGATCAGGCAATCACACAGGCCTGGCTGACTCGAATGAAAAAAGAGAGGATTGAAAAAGAATGCCAGGGCTTGCTCGAATTCCTTGAATCTCCCTTCACCTTGGATCATCTCGCGGGAGCGGACGCCGCTAAAAGCTGGCTCCGGGAAGACGCTCAATTGATGCGTCGTGGAGCGTTTTCCGCACTGCCGATGGGCTACCTGATCACAGGCCGCATCGGAACAGGCAAAACCTTTCTCATCCAATGCTGGGCCGGAGAGCTGGGGATTCCGTGCGTTATCTTCAAGAATTTCCGTGACCGGTGGGTGGGCGCCACCGAATCCAACCTGGAAAAGATCTTCTCGATTCTTCATGCGCTGGGACAGGTGGTTGTATTTGTGGATGAAGCCGATCAGGCAGCGGGGAAAAGAGAGGGCAGGGATAGCGATGGAGGCCTTTCCGGCCGGGTCTACGCAATGTTGGCTAAAGAGATGTCCGATACGCGAAATCGCGGACGCATCGTCTGGGTTTTCGCCACCTCGCGTCCGGATCTCCTCGAGGTGGACCTGAAACGACAGGGACGCCTGGATGTGCACATGCCGCTGTTTCCTCCGGAGACTCCGGAAGAAGTTCGCAATCTTTTTCTTTCCATCGCGCGCAAATTAAACGTAACACTGACAGAGAACGAGATCCCGGACGTTCCCAAAGAACTCGGTCTGGGCGGCAATGAAATTGAAGGGATCTTCGTCCGCGCCTTGAGAATCCAGACTCTGTCGTCTCAGGCAAGGAATTTCCGCGATATCCTGATTGAGGTGCTCAAAGAAATCCGTCCCAGCGCCCATCGGCTCAAACTGGAGTATATGGATTTGTTGGCGGTCAAAGAATGCACGGATTCGCGTTTTCTGCCGGAACGTTTCCGCTCAATGCCGCCCGACGAACTGGAAAGTAAAATCGAAGAGCTGCGGAGATTTGTTTAGCCATGACATTTTTCAAATTGCTGCAGGGGATCGGCGACAGACTGGGAATTTTAGAGACGACTTCAAATCCCGAATCGGCGCCGGTGAGCCGAATTCAGACCCGAAGTGTCAGTCTTAGGGAACTGGCCAGCGAAATACGATCCATTGAAGTCCGTGATCTCGCAGATGGCCCCGCCGAACTGATGATCCCGTTCGAAAAAATATTCGAGGCGGCCGGCATTTCTTCGAAACCTGAAAATTGGACAATCGACAGATTGAAAGGGGTAGTGGAAAACGAATCCTTTAAACAGAAGCCTCGCGAAGAGGTTCAGCGAAGGGTGCTTGAGCTCCTGGCGTCCGAGGGAGTTTCCACGGAAATGCTGATAAAGGATGCAATTGCCCGCGATCAGGCGCTGGATTCATTCCAGAGCCGGGCGGACGAGAAAATGCATGAGCGTCGGCAATCCTGCAAAAATCGGCTGCTTGAAATCGAACAGCAGATCAAGGATTTGGAGGCGGAGCGGGGAACGCTGGAAGAAAGCTTGAAGGCAGAGGAGGATAAATGGCGCGAGTGGAAAAAGAAAAAACGGGCGAACGAGCGGGAGCTTGCTTCTCTCACAAGCTATATTGTGGATCACCCTGTGATTACGATGGATGAGGAAAAGGAATAAATACCGGGAGCGCCGGCGTCTCGCCGGCTCTTTTACAGCTCTTCGAAAGCTGAACTTCAGAAATAGGCTGATAAAGGAGCCGGCGAGACGCCGGCGCTCCCGGGAAAACACTTAGATAAGTGGATACCGAACCAAAATGGGGGATAAATCGTATTTAATCTGTTCGATCTTGGAAAGGGGTGCGCACCATGGCGGTTTTTGCTCGATTGGGAAGGCTGTTTCGCGGTCTTTTAGGGCTTTTCGTCAGCGGGATAGAAGAGCGGAATCCTGAGGCGCTCATGGAAGCTGCGCGCCAGGAATTCCGGTATAAGATGACTCAATACAATGCCGCCCTGGCGCGTATGGCGGGAGTCGCCGAGCGGCTTAAAACCCAGGTGAAAGCTAAAACCGTTCGGGCGCAGGAACTGGAACGACGCATTATCGCCAATCATCATGCGGGGAATATGGATCTCGCCGGCAGCCTGGCGCGCGAGCTTCAGGAATTGAAAGCGGACCTCACCATTGACACGCAGGAGCTGGCGGAAACCGAGGAGGCGTATCAGGGCAATCTGCGGCAGGCAAAGGTGGCTCAAAAGGAATTCGAGGAAAAGGTGCGTAAGCTTGAAAAGCAGCTTTCGCAGGTGCAAATCAAGGAAGCGGAAGCGGAAGCTGCGGCGGCTTTGGGCAGCGCAGCTTTCAAGGTGGGCGACCTGGGAGATACCATGAAAACTGTTGAAGACGTTTTGGCCAAACGATACGAAAAATCCGCAGGCAAGGCGAGGGTGGCCAAAGACATGGTGAACATGGAGGCGGTTGTGGAGAAGGAAAACGAGCGGAAAGCGCTGGAGCAGGTGGCATTGGCGGATTTTCTTGCTAGCCAGGGAATTCAAGCGCCCGCCTCGACGGAAACTCCGGCGGCTTCGAAGGAAATCGGACCAAAGCAATGACGAATTACGAATGACGAATTATCCGCCATTCGTAATTTGTGCTTTTAAACAGCTCAATTCGAAATTCGTCATTCCTAATTCGTAATTTCAAAAAGGGGGGAATATGGCTGATCAGCCTGCACGACTAACGCCGTTGGGAAAGCTCGTTTCCATTCTGTTGATCGTCGGTTTGATCGGTTTGGGGTTCTACATCATCGCGAAGCGCAGCTCCGGGGTAAGGCTTCTGCCGGGCGACAAAGATTCGAAACAAATCGAAACCGAAGCCGCCGATACAACAGGAGTAACCACGGTTAAGGAATACAAATATATCCCTGGGGATAAACTGCCTGCCGTTAAGGGTGTCAGCCAATATCGCTGGAATGACAAGGAAAAGATCTTGCGCTTCAGCTACAACGTTTGGGCTGGCTGGCTTCCGGTTATCGCGGCGAATCACGGGACAAAACCGAATCCGGAGAGTATTTTTGCCAAGAAATATGGATTTCGGGTCGAGATGGTACTGATGGACGATCCTGTTGCCGCCCGGGATGCATTTGCGGCCGGCGAAGTTCATGCGCTTTGGGGAACGGTTGATATGATGGTCCTCCTTGCGCCGGAGTTGGTGAGGGATTCGCGCACCGCTCCCCGGATCGCACAGCAAATCGACTGGTCCAGCGGCGGTGACGGCATTGTCGTCAGGAGCTCGATCAAATCCGTCGCAGATTTACGGAACAAGACAATAACCCTGGCCCAGAATTCGCCGAGCGAATACTACCTGACATCTCTTCTCCTGTCCGCCGGACTTCGGCCCTCCGACATAAAGGTGAGATATACGGCGACCGCATTCGAGGCGGCTGCGGCTTTTGTCGCGGACAAACGCGTCGATGCCTGCGTATCCTGGGCCCCTGATATTTACAAAATCCCGGAGCGTGTGGCCGGGACGCGAGTCCTCTCCAGCACGAGCGATGCCAACAAGCTGATCGCGGACGTCTATGCCGTGCGAGCCGACTTCACGCGCGATCACCCGGAGATCGTGGAAGGCCTGATCGCCGGCATTTTCGAAGGAATGGATTTTGTAAAGCAGAGCCCGGAACAGGCGGCGAAGTGGATGGCGGATGCCTTCGGTATGAAACCTGAAGAGGTCCTGTCGATGCGCAATGATGCGCATCTAACCAATTTTGCCGAAAATACCCAGTTTTTCCTGAATTCATCCAATCCCACAAATTTTGAGCGTACCTGGAAAAACGCCAGTTATATTTACCGGGAACTCGGGCGAATCAATGCTCCAATTCCATTCGACCAGGTGATGGATTTCACCTTTATGCAGAGACTGCAGCAAAAAGGAGCATTCGCGCATCAGAAGGATGAGAGCATTGCTTCATTCACTCCTTCCAACTTCAGGAAGATCCCTGCGGAATCCCCCATTCTGACCCAAACAATCCGGATCAACTTCTGCCCGAATTCCTCAAATCCTTACGAGACTGCGCGGGATGATTACGGCAATCCGATAAACGGAAAGCTTTGTGATCCGGCTGTGGATGGAACGCTCGAACAGGTGGCGCGCCTTTCCGGCCAGTTTGCGCGGGCCGTGATCCTGATAGAGGGGCATACCGATTCCAGTATGAAGGGCCGGGTGCCGATCCAATTGGTGCGGGAACTGAGCCAGACCCGCGCGGAAGCAATCCGCCGCGCGCTGGTCGAAAAATTCAAATTTGATCCCAACAAGTTCAGCGTTGTGGGGAAAGGTTGGGATGAGCCGGCGGATCCGAACGATCCCAATAATCAGGCGCTCAACAGGCGCGTGGAAATCAGCGTTTTTCCGCCGGAACAGAAGTAATCAAAGCTATCAGCCATCAGGTGTCAGCTAAAAGCTGATGGCTGAAAGCTGATAGCTGAAAGCTAATAGAATGTCTTCGATTGCCATCATCGGTGCGGGCAGCTGGGGGACGGCGCTATCGGTCGCGCTGTCGGGCGTCGGGCACACAGTCAAGCTGTGGGCTTATGAAGACGCCGTTGCTGAAAGCATCCGAAACTGTCGCGAAAACCGGCTGTTCTTGCCTGGAATCATCCTGGCGAAAAACATTTTTCCCACTACCAGCGTTGCGGAAGCGCTCGCGGGAGCGAAGTTCGTTGTGACTGTAATGCCCTCCCATGTATGCCGCTCGCTGTACAAACAGATGCTCCCCTGTCTGCAAGAGGACATGATGCTCGTGAGCGCCACCAAAGGGCTCGAGATAGAACACCTGATGCGGATGAGCGAAGTGATTCATAGTGTTGTCGAACCGCACTTCATGCCGCGGCTGACCGTTTTATCCGGCCCAAGCTTTGCAAGAGAAGTTGCGCTTGGCGACCCGACGGCAGTGGTAGTAGCGTCGAGAGACCTGAGTGCCGCCCAGGCTGTGCAGGAGGAATTCTCATCCAGAGTCCTGCGCCTATACACATCGAACGACGTTGTTGGAGTGGAACTCGGCGGTGCGGTCAAGAATGTCATCGCAATTGCCGCGGGTGTCATAGAAGGATTGGGGCTGGGACACAATCCGATGGCAGCCTTGATTACGCGCGGCCTGGCTGAAATGACCCGCTTGGCCTGCGCGTGCGGTGCGCAGAGCGAGACTCTTGCGGGATTGGCGGGGATGGGAGATCTGGTCCTTACCTGCACCGGAGATCTCAGCCGAAACCGCAGCGTGGGAATTGAGCTGGGCAGAGGAAGAAGTCTGCCCGATATCATTGGTCACATGCAAATGGTTGCCGAGGGTGTGAAGACCACAGGCGCAACGGTGGCGCTGGCCCGGTTGCATGGAGTTGAAATGCCGATTACGGGGCAGGTACATCGCATTTTGGAAGGGAAGGTCTCACCCAGGGATGCAATCCGCGAATTGATGGAGCGTAGCCTGAAGACGGAAAACTAATGGTTGGTGGTTAGCGGTTCCACTAACTACTAACCACTGAAATGGAACTCGCTGCGTTTGATATCAACTCGATCCCCTCTGAATGGGACTCCTTCCAGTTTGAGAAGAGTGCGCTGGTGGAGCC
>JBEKKY010000129.1:0-9133 GCA_050010475.1 Acidobacteriota bacterium
CGTGGGAGACCGCTACTGTCGATCACATCGTTCCATGGTCACAAGGGGGAATGACAGAAATCTCCAATGCACAACTGATGTGCAAGAAACACAATTCAATGAAGAAGGATAGGGAGTTTTCGAGATTCTTCGTTGCAGGCTGAGATGGGAGGGGGGCAATGGCAGAGAATTGCTGGCTTCGCGTGAGGGCTTAGGCCCACCCCAAGGCTCCAGGAGCACGCAACCCACAGATTTTGCAGATTTTTTTGCGAAAAGACCGATAGATTCTGAATAAATCCGGCCGAATTGGGGGATCCTTAGCCCTGGTTTCAAAACTAGGGCTCTGCTGAAAGGATAGCCAATGAAACGAATAGCAATCGTGCTGGCGCTTGGAGTGGTAATGATGACACGTCTCAACGGGAAGGAGGACAAGCCTCCCCTTCACACGCCCTTGCCTGACGACCCATACCTGTGGCTAGAAGATATTACGGGCGACAAAGCGCTGGCCTGGGTGCGGGAACGCAACGCGGAATCGGAAAAGGAGCTGGGGGGAGAGTCCTTCAAACAGATGCAGGCCGGCATCCTCAAGATCCTGGATTCAGAGGCGAAGATCCCCTTTATCAATAAACTGGGTTCCTATTACTACAACTTCTGGCGGGATGCCGGAAATCCCCGCGGGCTATGGCGTCGCACTACTCTTGAGGAGTACCGCAAGCCGGAACCAAAGTGGGAAACAGTGCTCGATGTCGACGCCCTCGGAAAAGCTGAGAAGGAGAGCTGGGTCTTTCATGGGGCGCAGTTTTTGAAACCTGATTATCGCCGGTGCCTGATCTCGCTTTCCCGCGGCGGTTCCGATGCCGGTGTCGTTCGCGAGTTCGACGTGATCTCGAAATCTTTCATCCGAGATGGATTCCAGCTTCCTCAGGCGAAAAGCCGTTGCAGCTGGATCGACGCCAATACGATTTTTGTGGGAACCGATTTCGGCCCGGGTACCCTGACTGCCTCCGGGTATCCGCGGATGGCAAAAATCTGGAAGCGGGGAACGCCTCTTTCAGATGCCAAAACTGTCTTCGAAGTGCAGCAAACGGATGTTTCAGGCGCCGCTGCGCACGATCCTACGAAAGGTTTCGAACGGGATTTTCTGGTACGCACACCTTCATTTTTCACGGAAGAGGTTTTCCTGCTGCGCAAGGACGGCTCCAAGCAGAAGATTGATATACCCGAGGATGCCGAGAGTTCAGTAAACCGCGAGTGGCTCCTGGTAAAACCACGAACTCCCTGGACAGTCGGCGAAAAAACGTATGCTGCAGGTTCCCTGGTCGCCGCCAGGTTTGACGACTACATGGCTGGGAAACGGGAACTGACCATATTGTTTGAGCCCACGGCTACGACTTCTCTGTCCGAGTATAACTGGACGCGGCACCACCTGATCCTGAATGTGCTCGATGACGTGAAGAACAAGCTTTATTTTCTGACTCCGCAGCAGGTCAAATGGAAGCAGCAAGCGTTTGAAGGGGCTCCCGCCATCGGGACGCAATCAGCCTGGGGAGTCGATCCGGATGAATCCGACGAATGTTTTATGGAAGTCACCGACTTCCTCACACCCACAACTCTTCATTATGGCGCTCTCGGAAAGCCGATGGAAAAGCTCAAAGAGGAGCCGGCATTTTTCGATGCGTCCGACCTAGAGATCAGTCAACACTTCACCCGGTCAAAAGACGGGACACGGATTCCCTATTTTCAAGTCTGCAATAAGAAACTCGCACTGGACGGATCCCATCCGACTCTGCTTGCCGGATATGGCGGATTCGAGGTTTCCGAGGTTCCCAGCTACAACGGAGTCATCGGACATGCATGGATGAGCCGGGGAGGCGTGTATGTGTTAGCCAATATCCGCGGCGGTGGGGAATACGGCCCCCAATGGCACCAGGCGGCTCTCAAACAGAATCGATTGCGCTGCTACGAAGATTTCGCAGCCGTGGCACAGGATCTGGTGAACCGCAACGTGACTTCGGTAAAACACCTGGGCATCGCGGGCGGCAGCAACGGCGGTCTGCTGGTGGGCAACATGCTCACACTCTATCCGCAGCTGATCGGCGCGGTTGTATGCCAAGTGCCTCTGCTGGACATGAAACGCTATTCGCACCTGCTGGCCGGCGCTTCCTGGATTGAGGAATATGGTGATCCCGACAAGCCCGAGGAGTGGGCTTTCATCAAAAACTTTTCGCCCTATCAAAACGTCAAGGCAGGTGTTTCCTATCCCCCCACTTTGTTCATGACAACTACCAGGGACGATCGCGTGCATCCGGGCCACGCGCGCAAGATGATGGCCCGGATGAAAGCGCTGGGCTGCGATGTGCGCTATTATGAAAACATCGAAGGCGGCCATGGAGCCGGCGCCGACAACAAACAGGCTGCGCATTTCCAGGCGATGGAATTTAGTTTTTTATGGCAAAAGCTGACGCGATAACGGCCGCTGACATATGGATAACCGACCGACCGCGCCTACACCTCTTCCAGCGGGAACCCTATGTGCTTCCCTTGCGTATCTGAGGAGGAAAGCAAACTCAGGACGTTATAAGGCGAACACTGAGGTTCGCCTTATATATTTGCTGCTATAATGAATTTCAAACAGCGCTGCAGCCAGAACGAGCGGAAAGATATCCGCTCGATGGTCGGTTGCGCCGGATAACAATCATAAGTGATACGCAATTTTCCAATCGCTTGTGATGTCTGACCATTTTTCGCAATCTCGTTTTTTTTAAAATGAAAGGGCTATGCATATGAAAACCTTCTTGAAGGTTTGCCTTGCAGGTCTCTGCTTTATAGCACTCGACCTTTCCCTCGGGCGAACTCAGGAAATGCCGGTTCGAATCAAAATCATGAAAGACGAAATGTCCAGAAACTTCCAGGCGCTGCAGAAGGAACAGTCGCCGCCGTATTACATCAGTTATTCCCTTGACGAGGTCCGGACACAACGCGTAACCGGAACCTTTGGGGCAATCACGGGCAAAGTTGAGGACAAAACGGCCCTTCTGCGAATCGACCTGCGGACAGGTTCTTATAAGCTCGACAACTCTCACGAGATTCGTGGAGACGCTTTGAGCGCGCTCCGCTCGCGGTCTTCCTCCGCGATCCGGGCTCCCATCAATGATGCGCCCGAGGGGTTGGCGGTTATTCTATGGAGGGAAACCGACAAAGCTTATAAGAACGCCGTCGAAACTCTTTCAAAGGTCAAATCGCAGCAGAGCGTGAAAGTCGCTGAGGAAGACAAATCAGATGATTTTTCCAAAGCCGAGCCGCATGTGTCGATCGAAAAGCCGGTGGAGATCCAGGTGGACCTGGATAAATGGGCCGGGCGCATACGAAAGTTCACTGAACCGTGCAGCAAGCACACGTCTATTCGCGGCTGCAGCGGACTCTTTATAAGCGAGGTCAGACAGAAATATTTGGTGGACACCGAAGGCACGGTCGTTTCAACGCCGGCCAACTATATGCGGCTTCAGATTTCTGCCAATATCAAAGCAGATGACGGAATGGAATTGCCCCTATATTTGAGCTATTTTGGATTCAAGGAAACCGATCTCCCATCCGAAGCCGCCGTCCTGAGCGACGTCAATGCCATGATCGCCAATCTCGAGAAACTGCGAACTGCTCCGCTGGTGGATCCGTATACCGGTCCTGCAATTCTTTCCGGCGGGGCAAGCGGAGTTTTCTTTCACGAAATTCTCGGCCACCGTCTGGAGGGGCATCGCCTGAAGAGCGAATCGGAAGGTCAGACCTTCAAGAAGAAAGTGGGAGAGTCCGTCCTTCCCGAGTTTATCTCCATTGTGTTTGATCCGACCATACGGAGCTACCACGGGCTTGTGCTGTCCGGAGCGTTCACATTTGATGACGAAGGGACCAAAGCCGAGAGGGTTGTATCGATCCAGAACGGTATCCTCAAAGATTTTTTGATGAGCCGCAGCCCTGTTGACCGCTTCCCGCGCTCAAACGGACACGGGCGCTCGCAGCCGGGCGTGAAACCCGTGAGCCGGCAATCCAATCTGATTGTGGAATCGACGAATATGCTTTCAGAAGAGACGCTGAAGCAACGGCTCATCGAAGAGTGCAGAAAACAGAACAAACCCTTCGGACTGATGTTCTCAGAAATTTCAGGCGGGAATACGACCACCGGAAGGTCCTCGCCCAACGCTTTCAATGTAACTCCTTTGGCCGTTTACAGGATATATACAGATGGGAGGCCGGACGAACTTGTGAGGGGAGTCGATCTGATCGGCACGCCGCTGACCGTGTTCGGCAAAATCATGGCAACCGGATCCAAGCTCGAGGTTTTCAACGGAATCTGCGGAGCTGAAAGCGGCAGCATTCCTGTTTCCGCTGTTTCCCCCGCGATACTTGTTTCGGAGATCGAGGTTCAGAAAAAGTCGAAATCACAGGAGAAGCCGCCGATTCTACCGCCTCCTACAAAAGGCATAGGATTTCCGGCAGGAGGTGCAAAATGAAAAGACGATTGTTCTTTTTGGCAATTCTTCTGGCCTTTTCCTGCTGCGCACAAGCGCAGAATAAGGTGATTCTCAGTGCGATGAAGGATGAGCTGAAACGATCTATGGAACAGCTGAAACTGGAGAACGAAGCCGGTCCCTATTATATTTCCTATAATCTGAACGACACCTACTCCTTGAGAATAGCCGCGGATTCCGGATGCATCACCGCGAATTCCGAAAGCAGGGGACGGACTTTAAACATGAACCTGCGAGTGGGAAGCTACGCTCAGGATAATTCCAATTTCACAAGTGTTTCAGGCTTGTCGAATACGGCAAGCCTCCTTTCAGGCCTCGTCGGCGTCGCAGCCCCTCTGGACGATGATTATGCCGTGTTGCGCAGAGAAATATGGCAGGCTACCGATAGAATTTATAAATCCGCGCTGGAAAATCTGACGAAGAAAAAGGCGGCGCTTCAAAACACCGTCCAAAGCGCAGATTTGCCGGATTTCAGCAAAAGTGAAGTCATATCCAGTCTTGCGGCAGAAAATTCTTTTTCGGTGCAGAAGCAGACCTGGAGCCAGCTGGTGGATCAGCTCTCGAAGCTGTTTTTGGGAGAGCCCAAAATTCAAAAATCCAGGATTGATTTCACTGTGCTGATTGTGAATTCCTACCATGTCAATAGTGAAGGATCCGTATGGATCGAGCCCACTTCCACAACCCAGCTCAGCATTGCAGCCGGCACTCAAGCGGACGACGGCATGCCGCTCAATAACTATCGGATTTATACGGCTACGCGGCCCGAAGGCTTGCCAGGAAGGACAAGTCTCGAAACCGACATCAAGAGCCTGATTTCTGAATTGATAACGGCGCGGTCCGCTCCGGTAGCAACCGAATACAGCGGTCCTGTTCTTTTTTCGGCCCAGGCAGCCGGAGAACTCTTCAGCCAGGGTTTTGGCAATCTGATGGCGGCAAAGCGGTTGCCGGTTATCGACAACCCGCAGATGAATTCAATGGTTCTGCGCTCTGAGAATCCGTTCCAAAGCAAAATCGGCATGAAGGTCGCGGCCGGTTTCCTTTCGCTCAAGGCAGTGCCGACTCTAAAAAGCTACAACCAAAAAGCGCTTCTCGGTTCCTATCGAATTGATGAGGAGGGCGTGTTTGCCCGCGATGTCAGCCTGGTTGAGAACGGAATATTGAAAAATCTGCTGACTTCGCGTACGCCTGTAAAGGGATTCCCGGAATCGAACGGGCACGCACGAGGAGGTGCGGCGGCTCCCAGTGTTATTCAGGTAATCTCGACCCAGAAAAAGACCTATGAGCAATTAAAGCAGGAACTCGTCCAAGCAGCAAAAGAGGAGGGATTTGAATTCGGGTACCTGGTTCGAGGAATTTCGCCTCCTTCCGAGTCCCTTGGAGATGACAGCGCTGCTGCCGAGAGCATTCTCGGTTCGGCAATGGGTGGCTCTCAGAAATCTCAGTTCAGCCTGACGAAGCCCTTTTTGATCTTCCGGGTTTATCCGGATGGAAGGGAGGAAATGGTCCGCGGACTCGATTTCGGACCCATCAGCGTTAATGCTCTGAAGAATGTCCTGGCAACCTCGCAGGATGAGATCATCTATGACTATCCGGTCGGTATTGGGAATGTGCTGTCGGGTCTGGGCGGAATCATCAGTATGTTAGGAAGTTTGGGAAGTGGGGGCTTGTCCGATTATGCGACTGTGATTACGCCGTCGGTCCTTATCAGCGGTATAGATTTGGTCAAATCCAGGGGTACGTATCCAAAGCTGCCGATTGTGCCCTATCCGACAAAATAGTTTAGAAACCGTTTACGCGTTCACGGGTTTACGCGTTCACGCGCGAACCCGTGAACGGGTGAACCCGAGATTGACAAGCCGCCTACCGCCAGCCAATATCAGTAGTCAGGATACGAGCATTATGGAAAAAATCACTGATTGGAATCTCCTTTGGCGGGAGCTGGTTGAAATCAAATCACACAGCAGAAAAATAAAATGGGGTGGGGAACCGCCGGAAGATTTGTGGGCAGAGAGGGCGTTTCATTTCAGAGAGGGGGTCAAACGGCGCTGGGCGCGTCCGGACTCGAGCCGGGAGTTTATCCTCTCTCAACTGGATCCGAATGGAACCGTTCTGGACATCGGGGCAGGGACAGGCGCGTGGTCGGCGCTGCTCTCGTCACGTGTCAAGCATGTGACCGCTATCGAACCATCCGCTTCAATGATAGAAGTCATGCGCGAAAGCCTGGCCGCTGAGAATATATCGAACGTGTCGATCGTGAAGGGGGAGTGGCCCGATGTATCGGTCGAGCCTCATGATTATTCCCTGTGTTCGCATGCCATGTATGCTGCACTGGATTTGACAGCCTTCGTCCGGCAGATGGTCGATCGGACACGACGCATGTGCTTTCTGCTGCTCCGGGCCCCGAGTATCGATGGCGCGCGGGCTGAAGCGGCGCTCCATTTGTGGGGCCAGCCGCTGGATAGTCCGAATTTCACCATCGCGTACAATGTCCTGCTCCAGGCCGGGATTTACGCAAATGTACTGATGGAAAATACCGGCTTGTGGAAGCCGCGCACAAGTGCGAGCCTGGAGGAAGCTTTGGCAGATATGCGGCGCTTTCTGGCTTTGGATGATTCCGGCGAACACGATGAGTATTTGATGGATTTGCTCCGGCTGAGATTGGCCTGGAAAGAGGGGCGGTACGTTTGGCCGCCGGAAGTGCGATCGGCTTTGGTCTATTGGAATGCCGGCGCTTAGTGCTTCTCCGCGGTTCGCTTGAAAGTCAGTTCTGAAACCAGGATGCCGAATAAAACCAGAATCCCTCCCACCCCTTCCCGAAGAGTCAACCTCTGACCCAAAATCCAGAAAGCAAACAGAGCGGCAAAAAACGGCTCAAGACTGAAGATAAGGGCCGCGTGATTTGCAGTCGTAAATCTTTGCGCGTACGCCTGCACGGAAAACGCAAATGCGGTCGAAAGAATTCCGGTCACAAATAAAGCGAGGACGACTTGGGAGTTCCAGGTAATAAAAGGCTTTTCAACAAGAAGAGCTGCAACGGAGCATATAACAGCCGTTCCGGACATTTGGAGCAGCATCAGCTGTCTGTAATCGCTGATGGAGACAAATCGTCCCAGAAAAAGGATTTGAAATCCGAACATGACTGCGCAAATTAGGGTCAGGACATCTCCACTGCGCATCCAGGTTTCAGAAATATTTGCAAGAAGGAGAACCAACCCGATGGTTGCCAAGGTGACGCCCGCAATCGTCTGCAGTCGGGGGAGATGATGAAATATCAAAAGCCCAAACAACGGGACAAGAAGAACACTCAAGCTGGTGATGAAAGCCGAATGGGCTGGCCCGGTGCTGCGGAGCCCCAAGGTCTGAAAAACAAATCCGCCCACCATCACCAGAGACAGCACGAGACCCTGACAAGCCGTCTTACGAGACATCTTCCAGATCTGTGCCGGCATAAAAACCGTGATGGCCAGGGTCGCCACCCAGAATCTTAGCGCAAGAAAAAGGATCGGCGAAACGTGCTTCAGGGTTTGTTTGACAATGGTGAAGCTGCTTCCCCATATAAAGGTGATCAGGATAAGGGAAAGATCCGCTTGAATTGGCTTGGGGATTTTCATATTCGAAGTCTTTGCGCCTTTGAGTCTTCGAGTTTAACTCAGAGACCCGATGACCCAAAGGCTCAAAGCCCTTTTTTAAGACATTCTGGCCCAGCGAATCAGCGTACCAAAGGTCGGCGGCTTGCCGAACATCAGAAGTCCGACCCGGAATACTTTGGCCGCAAATCGGAGCGCAACGTAAACTCCGGCTACGCTCATGAGGATGGACAGCCCAACCTGCCACAATGCCGGCGGAGTATTGGATGCCATTCGAAGCAGCATTACGAAATTGCTAATTGGAGGAATGAAGCTCAGGACGACCGAAAGCATCGAGTTCGGATCCCGGCTTATCGGCATCATTAAAAACCACGGCAGCATGAGACAGAGCATCACAGGCATCATGAGCGATTGGGCATCGCGCAGCTCGCTTACGGCCGATCCGATGGCGGCCATGATGGCCGCAATCATGAAATATGCCAGCAGATAAGAAATGAAGAGAAAGAGCAGCAGCGCCGGTTTCAGGAGGCCGAGCATGGCGAATGACGCCAGTGCGACGATACCGAGTCCTGTATACAATGCAAGAATCAGGAATCCAACTGCCATCTGTCCAAGAATCTTTCCCGTCATCAGCTCCATCGGAGAGACCGCGGAGAGCAACACCTCAACGACCCTGTTTGATTTTTCTTCAACCACTGTAGTAAGCAGGGATTGTCCGCACGTGAGAATGGAGATAAGCAGCAGGATCATGAATGCAACCGGGAGAATCGAATTCCACATCATGCTGTTTTTCTGCTCACCCTCCGTCGTGAGCGCGCGTGTTTCCGCTCGCTTGACCATCAGCAGCTTCACTACATTGTTTGCATCCAATCCTGCTTCCTGGAGGCGCGCGGCGCCGATTGCTTCCTGGATTCCGGAGTGGATATCTTCCACCAGCCGGTCGTCCAGCTGACCGCGCACGAAAAGATCGTAAGATGGCAATTCCGCATTTTGCTCCTCGGGTTTGATCGCATCCTGGTGAATAATGACAAGCGCCAGCCGAAT
>JBEKKY010000130.1:0-9116 GCA_050010475.1 Acidobacteriota bacterium
TGACTTCCGATCCTGCGCCAATTCCCAGGGCTTACGCCCTGGGCTTGGCTGCGTCGCGCCTCCGGCGCTCCAGAGGAATTGATTGAGCCGCTATCAATTCAACTGTTACAGTCCACTAGCCCCCCGGGCATTCTACTCATCCATAACAATATCCTTCGTATAGTTACCCTGAATATTTTTTGTTCCTTGGTGGGGCACTTAACCCACATACGTGGTTTTTTCACCAAATTTCGGGAATCGCATTGATTTTTTTCCCGGAGACCGATGTTTCCAAAATAAATTATATCTGCAAGTTATTTACAAGCTAAACTTATAGTGATGTTTTCTAATGTTCCCGTCTCTGGAAGACCATGTGCATGTAAGTTCGACTGGGATAAAAGAATGTTAAGCTGTGCTATCGGCGGGGAGGACCGGAAAGACAAGCTGGTCCAGGCTCAAGGCAAAGCACCCAAGTTCGATTGGGGAGGAGACTCTCGATGAACAGAAAAGCCTTCTTCGCGCTGGCGTTGATTGCAGTTTTCTGCGGTCTCTCCTTTGCTCAAATAGGAACCAGGAAGAGACGGCCGCTCCCTTATGAATACGGCCGGGTGGTCATCAACAACCACTCGGAGCAGGCGGGTTATGCACCGGTCGTCTTCGAGCACTGGATTCATAGGGCCATGTTCACCTGCCGGGTCTGCCATGTGGATATCGGCTTTGCGATGAATGTAGGCGGCACAGGCATCCGGTCCGCCGACAATGCCCGCGGGTACTTCTGCGGCACCTGCCACAACGGAAAGATGGTGGTGCAAGGGAAGACCGTCTTTCAGGCGTGCCCCAGTCCGTTCAAGGCGGCCGAAGCCGGGCGCTGCGAACGCTGCCATTCGCTGGGTAAGAAAGTCCTCAGCGATTATGACTTCTTCGCCTTCAGCAAGCCGCTTCCAACTGAGCGTTTCGGAAATGGCATCGATTGGGAGAAAGCCGAGGAGTTGGGGTTGCTCAAACCGGCCACCGTCGTCGATGGCGTTTCCCCCAAGCCCAACACCTTCCCCATCCAGAAGGATTTTGCGCTCAATCCGACGGTGGAAGGAATGCCGGATATTATCTTCTCCCACAAGAAACACACAGTCTGGAACGGTTGCGAACTCTGCCACCCCGACATCTTCATGGGCGTGAAAAAGGGAACGTCGCACTACACGATGGCGGACATCTCCCAGGGAAAGGCCTGCGGCGCCTGCCATACCAGCGTGGCATTTCCGCTGACGGATTGCCAGCGCTGCCACTCCAAACCGGTACAGCCTTGAGCAGGAGCTTCCATGTTCAAGCCAGGGATGATCGCAGCACTTTTTTTGACAGGGCTCGCCGCCATCGGCGGCGCGCAGGTGGTGGACAAACCCAGTTCGCCCAGTGCGCAATCGGCCCCGGCGAAGGAGACTTGGCAGAAAGAGTTCGATGACATTTGCTCCAAAACCGAGGACGCCATGACCTTGTCGCTGGAGGAACTCGCCTCGCTGATTGACAGATGCGATGCCCTGCGGCCGAAGATTGAGAAGCTCGACGAAACACCGAAGAAAGTTTATTTGAAACGACTGCGAATGTGCAGGGGCCTTTATGTCTATGTGCTTGAGTCCAAGCAGAGCGAGAAGAAATGAGGGCCATCTTTTCTTTGCGCTCTGCGCATTTTTTGTTTTGACGGCTTCAGGGTCTGGCCAGTTTTATCTCCCCCAACCGCCTCCCGAGCGGCCTTCCGACTACGGCAAAGTAATTCTGGACAACCATTCATCCACTGCGGGTCCTGGACCGGTTGTCTTTGATCATTGGCTGCATCGTTCCAAATTCACCTGCCGCCTCTGTCATGTAGACATTGGCTTTGCCATGCAGGCCAACGCCGATGGAATCGGGGCCAGCACCAACCGCCAGGGCTTCCATTGCGGCGCTTGCCACGACGGAAAGCGGCTATTCGAGGGCAGACCGATCTTCGCCTCCTGCTCGGATGACTTCAAAGGAAAGGAATGCAACCGCTGCCATTCTCTGAACAAGCCCGGCTTCCGTCAGTATGACTATAAGGCCTTTACAGCAAGGCTCCCGAAGGGCATCTACGGCGTCGATTGGAAAGCCGCCGAAGCTGGAGGAAAAATCAAACCGGTCGATTTTCTGGAAGGCATCTCCGTTAAGCGGGTGCCCCTCCACACCCGGCCGGACTTCTCCATTCAGGCGGGTCAGTGGTGGGTTCAGCCGATCGTCTTCTCGCACGAGAGGCACTCCCTCTGGAATGGTTGCGAACTCTGCCATCCCGAAATCTTTCCAACTGCCCGGAAAGAGCAGGTTCGGTTCTCAATGCTTCTGAATATTCGCGGCCGCTGTTGCGGCGCCTGTCATGGAAAAGTCGCCTTTCCCCTTAACAACTGCAGTGGATGTCACCCCCTCGGGCCGGATTGGGGTCCGTAACAGGGGAGGTCCGACACAGCCAGGAAATGCGGGCGCGGCAAATCGAAAACACACGTTTCATGAGTTGAACCCAACCCCAGCTTCTGATAAAGCGAAATCTGTTGCTTTAATCCGTCGGGGCGACCTATGATTGCGCTCCTTATCCCATAGGGTGTCGCACGTGCGGGCATTGGAACACACCCCTGATCTCAAACGAGGCGCTTGGACCTCATTGTCGAGGTGGAGGCCCACCATCGTATCCGTATTTTTCCCTGAGTATGTTGCCCCCAAAAACCATATTTTTAACGGATTCGATTTTTTTTGCTAAGCACTATCATTTAGTCTACTCGAAAGATAGATTTTTGCTGCCCCATGGATGGCTCGAATTAGAAATAACAAGAGATCGTTTCCTCAGACGAGGTTTGCGGCAGGCGCCTGGAGCTGGCCGTCCTTACCGGTATGAGGTACAGAAGGCAATCTTTGAGTGGTGCTTTCGAATGACGACATTGGTCACAAATTTCGGTACGGATTCAACAAACGACCGTCTCGTATCTATGCCGTATCATGAGAATGCGGGAATCCACGCGTCTGCGCGTGGAAACTGCCATGCTGGGCACGCGCTTCACTTTGGTTCTATTCTGCCGTTCTTCAACGGCCAGGTGGAATGCGCAACTTGCCACGACCCGCACGATACATACCATGGGAACACAACAATGTTGCGTCAACCTTTGGCCAGGCCGGCCCCGTGCCTGCATTGTCATAATAGATGAAAACTCGCATGCGTCTTTGGCTATCGGGAGTTTTGGCATTTTGCTTGTCCGCACACGGAACTATGCGCACGGCGTACAGCCAGGACAGTCTAATAGCCAAGCAGATTGAATCGTTAACGGATGACGACCGCAATATCCGGGCAGAGGCGATCAATAATCTGGTAAAGCTAGGCCCGGATGCCGTTCGTCCCATGATAAATGTCCTGAAGAGCGAAACCGAGGATTTGCGCAGAGAGGCGGTCGTCGTTTTGGGGCGTATTAAAGATGCGCTTGCGGTGGATGCCCTCATCGCCGCCCTGCAGGATAAAGATCCTATTGTCGGCTATAGAGCTGCCGGCGCATTGAAGGAGATCAAGGATGCGCGTGCAGTGGACGCCCTCATCGCCGCGCTGAAAAATGGAGATTCTATCGTCAGCTACGGGGCGGCGGACGCGTTGGGGGCGATCGGGAACCCGCGTGCGGTGGAACCTCTTATTGCAGCCCTGAAAGATGCAAACCTGCTGCTCCGGATGCAGGCTTCCGCCGCGCTAGTGCAACTGGGCCCGGCAGCTGTTGATTCTCTTCTTGCTGCGCTGAACAGCCAGGATGACGACGTACGCAGGGAAGCTGCCGAAACATTGGGGAATATCAAAGATGCGCGTGCCATAAATCCGCTCACTGCCCTGCTTAAAGATCCAAAGAGTGACGTCCGCAGCCAGGCCGCCGGTGCACTGGCACGTATCAACGAATCCCGTGGGGTTAATCCTGCGACCGCTACCCTAAAGGAGCAAGGCGAGGTTTTTCGAAGACTGGGTGCAGACGCACTGGAAATCAAAGACACACGTGTGAACAGAACATTTGCCGCAGAGTCGTTGCTCAAGAACGATCCGATGCTAAAACAGCGACTGATTGAGTGGGAGAAGGCGGCCCCCGAATCCGTTACGGCGCAAGTCAAGATGCTCCGGAGTGGGAATACCAGTTGGAAAGCCGCCGCAGCGATTCAGCTGAGAACGTCGGGCTCGCCGGCGCAGGGAGCCATATTGGCGCTTGTCGAAACACTTTATGATCCCGGAGTCGACAAGCAGGTTTATGTAAATGGAGGTATGCCCTGGGCCATGACCACAGTTTCCGCAGCCCTTGAGGCAGCTGAAACGCTTGTCAGGATAGGTGAGCCTGCTATAGAGCCCATCATAGCCGTTATAAAAAATGGGGATGCCGATGCGAGGCAGCTCGTTGTTCAAGCGTTGGAGCCCATCAAAGATCTCCGCCTAGTGGAAAGCCTAATAACAGTTTTGGATGATAGTAATTCCCAGACTCGAGAGGGTGCAATTCGGGCGCTGGGGACTGTCAAAGATCCAGCTGCTATCGACCTCCTGATCGCCGCACTGAAAGACGAAGGGGGGCGGAAGCAGAATGGCGCCGCGCAGGTTTTGGGGCAGATCGGAACTTCACGAGCAGTGGAGCCGCTCACCTCATATTTGAGATCTGAGAATCCCGTTGCACGGCAAACCGCAATTCAAGCTTTGGGGCAGATCAAAGACTCACGAGCGATAGAACCTCTGATTGCCGCCTTGAAGGACAGCAATCCCGACACCCGCATGGCGGTTGTTCTGGCATTAGGGCAAATCAAAGATCCGCGTGCCGTGAAGCCCCTCATCTCGGCTTTGAGCGATGATGATGCTCGGATCCGGGACAGCGCAACCCAAGCGCTGAAGGCTTTCAAGGATCAACCTTCGGTAGACCTCCTTACGGCCTCATTGAAGGATCCGCGGATCCAAACCCGGAGCAGGATAATCCAGGTATTGACTCAAATCCGAGATCCTCGAATTGTTGAACCCTTGATCGCCGCTTCGAAAGATAAGGATCCTCATATCAGGCAATCAGTGATTCAGGCCCTGGGTCAGTTCGAAGATCCACGTGCCGTGGCATCTATAAGCGCTGCTTTAGATGATACGGATCAAGATGTCCGGATCGCGGCCATAAGAGCGCTGGGAAAAATGGGAAACCTTCGCCCGGTTGAATCCCTTATTGCTGCTCTAGGGGACAGGCGCGAAACTGTGCGCCTTGAGGCGGCGTGGGCCCTCAAAAGACTTACGGGAGAGGATTTCGGATCCGACCGCGAGCGCTGGATACAATGGCGACGTCCGGGGCAACGCCCTGATACCGTTGCCCCGAAGCAGTGATTGGGAGGCGAAGCTTATGCTTTTCCGTGTCAAGAATGCGGCATTGGGTGAGACGCCGGCACAATCTCAAAACCTTGTAAGGGCGAGCGGCCGGTCGTCCCGACAATGGGGAAGTTTTGAGACGGCCATGGCGGTGCGTGTTGATTTAAGGGGAGGGTTCCATGTGGCGCTTATATAGGTTGATTGTCGGGCTCTCCACTTGCCATCCCCTCGCCAAATTGGGCGGTTACATGGTCACCTTCGGTACCATTTCCGCCATGAGCTACACCGTACTGACTATCTTTTCTCATGCGGGAAGTGCATATGCCGGCATTATCTTCCTCATACTTGTGCCCACGGCTTTTTTCGGTGGATTGACACTGGTTCCAATCGGACTCTATCTCGCATTTAAGCGGGAGTGCCGCATTGATCCAAGTCTACCCGATAAACCTATAGGAGAAATCCTCTGGCAACTCTCGGGGGAGCATGACGTTCGTGGCCGTATCATCGCATTCGTGCTGTTCAGCGGCGTGAATGTGGTGCTCACGCTGGTCATTATGATGTCCGGATTCGAGTACCTGGATTCGGCATCTTTTTGCGGTCTTCTCTGCCACAAAGTAATGGAACCGGAGTATGTGATGTACCAGCGTTCACCGCATGCCCGCGTCGTGTGCGTCGACTGCCACATCGGTCCCGGGGCGTCCTGGTTCGTGCGCTCCAAAATATCGGGGCTGCGCCAAGTCTATGCGGTGACTGCCGGAACGTACAGTCGGCCGATACCGACTCCAATCGAACACCTGCGCCCATCACGCGAAACGTGCGAGCAATGCCATTGGCCCCAAAAGTTCCATGAAGACAAGCTGAAGATCATCATTCACTACGACAACGATCGCAACAACACCAAGCGCTACACGGTACTGTTGCTGAAAGTCGGAGGGCCGGAAGCGGCCGGCGCCAAAGCCAGCGGCATCCACTGGCATGTGAGCCAGGGCAATCGCGTGACCTATGTTTCCGAAAAGGGTGAGCGCAAAGATATCCCCTGGGTGCGTTTTGAGAGGGGGAATGAGCCGGCGGTCGAGTATCGGTTTACCGGATCCAGACTTTCGAACGCAGAGATTGCTGCAGCTCCCAAGAGAACGATGGAATGTATCGACTGCCACAACCGCCCGACCCACGTCTACCGCACTGCCGACCAGGAACTTGAAAACATGTTTGGCCTCTGGCCCGAATTGCAAAAGGTCCCATATCTGAAAAAGGCCGCGAGCGAGGTGCTGGCCCGCCGGTTCGATGATGCAGCAATCCAACGCAAAGATGTTCGCGGGGCGCTTTTGCAATGGTACAGCGTTCATCCGGAAGAAAAGCCCGATCCGGCGCTGCTGGATCAGGCTGCGGAACAGGTGCAGGAGATATACAGCCGAAATGTCTGGCCGCGAATGAACATCGGGTGGGGAACCTACCCCAACCACATCGGGCACACCGTAAGCCCGGGATGCCTGCGATGTCACGGGAACAATCACCTCAACGCTGCGGGGAAGGCGATTGGTGCCGATTGCCGGCTGTGCCACACCATCCTGGCACTGAAGGAAGAGAACCCACCGCTGTTCGGGTTCATGGTGCACAAAGAAAAGTGAGGGGCTTATAGGCAGGCATCTGTGTTTTAGGTCAAAGACAGAGTTTCCGGCGATCAGGAACGATTCGCCTGGAGCAGCATAATGCGTGTGTTCATAGTGAGGGTCGGGCTGGTGGTTTTGCTGCTGGGCGCCGTGGTATGTGCGGCGTGGACCCAACCTGCCCAGGAAGAAAAGCATTCCGACCCTTCCAAAAGCTGCATTTCGAGCAAGTGCCATGCCCCCATCGCTCAGCACAAGTATTTGCACGGCCCGCTTCTAATAGGACAATGCATGGTGTGTCACGCGCCGCTCCCAGGCGGCCAGCACAAGTTCAAACTCGTGGATACCGAAGCAAGGCTGTGCCTGACCTGTCACAAGCGCGTGGACACAACGGGATACATGCTGCACGACCCGGTTGCACAGGGAAAGTGCTTGGGATGCCATGACCCGCACGGCTCTGAAGAAAAGTCCCTAGTGCGCAAGAGCCCGGCAGGTAAGCTGTGCAATGAGTGCCACAATAAAAAACCGGTGCTAACCAGAAAATATGCCCACCAACCGGTTGCCCGCGGCGAGTGCCTGGCTTGCCACCGCCCGCACGGGAGCAAAGCAAAGAAGCTGCTCGACGTCTCTGGAAGCAAACTCTGCCTTCAGCAGTGCCACGAGAAAATGCGTCCGGTTACTGCCGAGGGGAAGGATCGGAAAATTCATTTGGCAGCCGAAGACTGTACCAGATGTCACCGCTCCCACGATTCCAACTATCCAGCGCTGCTGACCAAGCCTCCTGTTGAAATGTGTCTCGACGGGTGCCACAAGGAAGTCAAGGAGGCGCTGGAGTCGAGCGCGTTCAAGCACGAGGCCATGACAAAAGGGTTAGGCTGCATCGACTGCCACAGAGCGCACGACGCCAAGTTCTCCGGCCTGCTGCGCAAGCCGGCCGCCGAGCTTTGCCTGTCATGCCATGACAAGCTGCAAGCTCAGATTGCTTCGGCAAAGTTTAAACATCGCCCCGTGTCGGACAACAGTTGCCGTTCCTGTCACCTGCCGCACGGCTCGAAGTACGATAAATTGTTGGTTGCCGACTATCCGTCGTCCGCCTTATCCGCCTACGATCCCGCCAATTTTGCCTTCTGCTTCTCTTGCCATGAGGAGAGGATCGTTCGTGAACGCTACGAGGACAAACAGACTGATTTTCGCAACGGCCGGCTCAACCTGCACTACCTGCATGTGAACAACGAGAACGGCGGGTCGACCTGCAGTGCCTGCCACGGAACGCACGCCGGCAGCCAGCCCAAACTGATTCGCGAGAAGGTGCCGTTTGGGAACTGGATAATGCCGGTGAAGTTTACCAAGAGTAATACCGGCGGCAGTTGCCTCACGGGATGTCACAAGGAGTACAAATATGACCGCGTCAATCCGGTGCAACTCAGTGCGAAATAGTTTCGCTGTGCACCGGCAGGGCAAGAAATTTAATGACGAATTACGAATGACGAATTACGAATAAAATGCAGTATTTGATTTTTTAAATTTATGATGCGTAACAGAGTGGGCAGCGATTCTCAGTGCACAAGCAAGGTTAGGAGCCGGATCGCGCGGGTATTCTTCGGAGTGCTTTCGTGGACTGCACTCCTGGGGGGATGCGCGGCCTTTTCCGCACAGGGACAGAACTCCCCGGCGAAGCCGGAGCCGCCACCACCAATAAAGCGTCACGAACCGTTAGCTGGTAAGGCGTGCGCCGACTGTCATAAACGGGTGGTGTCATCGAAAGTGCAGTGTCTGCTGGCTAAAGGTCAGATGTGCGTGCTTTGCCATGAGATCCCGCTTGACGGAGGACCTGCACGCATGGTGGAGGCACCCGAACCGATTTGCTTCAAGTGTCACGCAAAAGATAAATTCAAGGGCAGTTTTGCCCACGGGCCTTTTGCCGTCGGAGCCTGTATTACATGCCACGATCCACATGGAGGGAACGTCCCCGGGATGCTGCGGATTACAGGCACGCAAATGTGTTTGGGATGCCATCAGGACATGGGGGCGCGGTTCGCGAATGCAAAATTTCGGCATGAAGCCGCCGTGACCCGATGCACGGACTGCCATTCCCCTCACATGTCGGACCAGCGGTACATGCTGAAGACTGCAGTTCCTGAACTTTGCGGGAAATGTCACCAGAAGATCGTCGGAGACCTGCGAACCGC
>JBEKKY010000131.1:0-9331 GCA_050010475.1 Acidobacteriota bacterium
CCGTCTGCAACAGGATCTGAAAATGGAATACCGAGCTCGACAATATGCGACCCTGCACGCTGCAACTCCGGCACGAGCCGGACGGTGGTCTCGAGGTCCGGATCTCCCGCAACAATGAATGGGATGAACGCCTTCGCCCCTGCAGTCTTCAGTTCCTGGAATTTCTGACCAATTCTTCGCATTGATTTTCTCTCTTTTTATGACTGGACGCAGGAGTCTCGGGGTCGGGGTCGCTATCGGAGTCGGTATCGAGCTTTCCGACCCCGATGGCTTCTTGAGATCATTTCCCTTCCAACATCTCCGCCACCTGATTCACGTCTTTATCGCCGCGACCGGACAGGTTCACGATCACGACCGCATCCTTGTCCAGTTCAGGAGAAATGCGGATCAACTCGGCCAGTGCATGAGAGCGAGTTCGTCCGAGATGGCTGTGTACTGCACGCGCCCGCTGTCATGCAGGAATGAATGTTCCGGACCGACGGCAGGATAATCGAGGCCCGCGGAAACGGAATGGGTCCCTGCAATCTGCCCATTTTCATCCTGCAAGACATAGCTGAGCGTCCCCTGCAAAACTCCCTGTCTTCCCCCGCTAAATCTGGCGGCGTGCTCACCCAAGGCCATTCCTCTGCCACCCGCCTCAACTCCTATCATGCGGACTTGAGAGTCAGCCAAAAACTCGTGGAATAGACCGATCGCATTGCTCCCTCCCCCTACGCAGGCTATCAGCAAGTCGGGAAGACGCCCTTCGGCTTCCAGGATCTGCGCGCGGGCTTCCCTGCCGATAACGGCCTGAAAATCGCGGACGATCCAAGGATAAGGATGCGCGCCGAGAACCGAGCCGAGCAGATAATGGGTGTTGGCAACGTTCGTCACCCAGTCACGCATCGCCTCATTAATAGCGTCCTTAAGAGTTCGGCTGCCCAAATCTACAGGTCTGACATTCGCGCCCAGCAACCGCATCCGGAAAACATTCAGGGACTGGCGGCGCATATCCTCCGTCCCCATGTAGATTTCGCACTCCATTCCGAACAGGGCGGCCACCGTCGCGGTCGCCACGCCGTGTTGCCCTGCGCCGGTCTCGGCAATGATTCGGGTTTTTCCCATGCGCCTGGCCAGGAGAATCTGACCGATCGCATTGTTGATTTTGTGCGCGCCTGTGTGGGCCAGGTCTTCCCTCTTGAGATAGATGCGTCCCCTGCCGAGATGCGAGGCGATCCGGCGAGCAAGCGTGAGTGGAGTCGGCCTTCCGGCATAATTTCGCAGCAGTTCATCCAACTCCGCCTGGAAACTCGGATCTCGAACTGCGTTGCGGTACGCATCCTCGAGTTCCTGCAGGGGCCCCATTAGGGTTTCGGGAACGAATCTGCCCCCATAGGTACCATATCGCCCGTGCTCGTCAGGCACGCTGAAGGGAATCGCGGACATTTCTCACCTCGTTCATAAACTCGCTCAGTTTTCCGGCATCCTTTTTCCCGGGCGCGCTTTCAACGCCGCTGCAGACGTCCACCGCGTAGGGCATAACAATCCGTACGGCTTCGCGCACGTTGTCCGGCCGAAGGCCTCCGGCCAGTATGACCGGACGGACCCGCTTGATTTCCTTCGCGCGGCTCCAGTCGAAGGATCTTCCGGTTCCGCCAAATAGAACGTCGTCCTTGGAATCCAGCAGGAATGCCTGAACCGGGAACTCTTCCAAATTTTCTTCTATTCCGCCGCTGCCCACATGCAGGACTTTAATCAGAGGCCAATCCGATAGCCGCCGGCAATAATCAGCGTTTTCGTTTCCATGCAATTGAAGGACCTGCACCCCGGCGATGCGGGCCATTTCGACGGCATCCTGGAACTGCGCAACATTCACAAACACCCCAACGCTGATGACAAAAGGCGGAAGTCGCCGGAGAATTAAGTGTGCATCTGCCGGGTTAATGTATCGCGGGCTGGGCGGGAAGAAATTAAATCCGAGTGCATCGACACCTTGATCCAGAGCCATCACGGCATCTTTGTAGCTTGTAATCCCGCATACCTTCACTTTCATAACTCAGTGCAATATGTGCGGACGGGTCTCCAGACCCGTCCGGCTTTTCCGTTGTATTCTCATCCAGGTGGGACGGCTCTAGAGAGCCGTCTCCACATGGGTCCGCTGATTTACCGAATCAATTCCTTCAATGCCTTCCCCGGAGACGGCGCGCGCATCAGGTGTTCACCCACCAGGAATCCGTGGTAGCCCGCATTCGAAAGCCGGCGCACATCCTCCGCGCTCCGGATTCCGCTCTCTGCGACGGCGATCACGTGTCCGGGCAATTTCCCGGCGAGATTCAGGGCGACGTCCAACGAAACCTCAAATGTGCGCAGATCGCGGTTGTTGACACCGATCAGGGTTGCGCCGGATTCGAGAGTTCGTTCAAGCTCCAGTTCATTATGAACCTCGACCAGTGCTCCCATGCCGTGCCGCTCCGCTTCGACCCGCAGATTTTTCAGGAGCGTGGCATCCAGGAGTGCTGCAATCAGAAGCACCGCATCGGCGCCCGCACGGCGCGCTTCCAGAATTTGATATGGATCGATGATGAAATCTTTGCGCAACAGAGGCAGAGAGCAATTCCAGCGCGCAGAGGCAAGAATCTCCAACCCGCCATGAAAATGCTGCACCTCCGTGATCACCGAAAGAGCGGCGGCCCCTGATTCCTGATATTCCCGGGCAATCTTCACCGGATCAAAATCCTGACGGATCTGTCCGGCAGACGGGGAAGCTCTTTTAATTTCCGCGATAATTGCAGGAGAATGCGCCTTAAGAGCTCTTTGAAACGAGCGGATCTCCGGCGCCCGATCCAGAACGCTTTCCATAGAAACTGCCGGAAGCTTCTTCTTGGCGCCTATCAGCTCGTGCACTTTGGAGTGCATGATGCTTTCCAGAATGGTTCCTCTCAAGGTTTCGGGTATCCTGTAGTCAGTCGCGGTTTCCAACATACATACACCTCAGATTCTGTTTAGGCGTTCATAAATTTACAAAGTTCGAAAGCAGCTTCATCCCGACATCGGTCAAAATGGATTCGGGGTGGAATTGCACGCCTTCGACGATTATTTCGCGATGGCGCAGCCCCATAATGACACCGTCGTCGGTTCTGGCGGATATTTCCAAACAGTCGGGGAAAGTTTCGGGAGAAACGACCAGCGAGTGATATCGCGTCGCACGGAAGGGGCTCGGCAATCCGCTGAAAATCGTTTTGCCGTCATGAAAAATGTCGCTGGTTTTTCCGTGCATTATGCTGGGTGCCGGAACGACATCCCCTCCGAAAGCGGCGCCAATCGCCTGGTGACCCAGGCACACGCCGAGGATCGGAATTTTCCCGGCGAATTCCCTGATCAACTGAATGATGATGCCGGAATTCTCGGGACGGCCCGGGCCAGGAGAAATCACGATGCTCTTAGGCGCCAGGCTTTCGATCGAGTCGAGCGTGATGGCATCGTTGCGAAACACCTTCAACTCGTGCCCCATTTCACCGAGATATTGCACGAGGTTGAAAGTAAAGGAATCATAGTTATCTATTACTAGTATCATCCAATAACGCCTCGTCATTTACGATTGACGATTTACAATTGACGAATGAAAGGCGGTTCAATCGTAAATCGTCAATCGTCAATTCACTTCATTCCTTCATGGGCGAACTTGACCGCGCGTATCAGCGCACTTGCCTTGTTGATCGATTCCTCGCGTTCGCGATCGGGCCGGGAATCGGCGACGATGCCGCCGCCGGCTTGGATGTACGCAATTCCGTCTTTGATAACCACGGTTCGTAATGCGATGCAGGTATCGAGATTCCCGGAAAAATCGACATATCCTACAGCCCCGCCATAGACTCCACGCCTGCGCGGCTCCAGCGCTTCAATGATTTCCATCGCGCGCACTTTGGGCGCGCCGGAAACCGTTCCGGCGGGAAGGCAGGCTTCCAGCGCGTGAAAGCAGTCAAGATCGCTCCGCAATTCTCCTTCGACGCTGCTGACCAGGTGCATCACGTGACTGTATTTTTCAATGCGCATCAGATCCGTGACGCGGACCGTGCCGAAATTGCAGACTCGTCCGAGATCGTTTCGCCCCAGGTCTACCAGCATGATGTGCTCCGCCCGCTCCTTTTCATCTCCAATCAACTCCCGGCTGAGCCGCGCATCCTCCTCAGGCGTCCTCCCACGTGGACGCGTCCCGGCAATCGGCCCATATTCCACCCTCCCGTTCCCAACTTTCACCAGCATTTCCGGCGAAGCGCCGACAAGGTGCAGGTTATCCATTCGCAGGAAAAACATATACGGAGAAGGATTGACAAACCGAAGCGCCCGGTAGATGTCAAAAGGATCGCAGTGGATCTCCATCGCAAAACGCTGAGAAAGCACAACCTGAAAAATGTCGCCCGCCTGGATGTGAAGTTTTGCTTTTTCGACATTGGCATAGTAAGTCGCTTCGCTCAAATTCGAAACCGGCTCCGGAACGACCTCCTGTGGCGCCGGCGAAGGGAGTGAAATGGGGACTGTGAGGCGTTTTTCAATCTGCTCGATACGCAGCAAAGCATCCTGATATTTCCCTTCCAGGTTTTCAGCTCCCCGGTCGTTGAAAATATTTGTAATGATGTGAATGCGATGCCTGAGATGATCAAATGCGAGAATCGTGGAAAAATACATCACCTGGTAGTCATCAAGTCCCAGATCGTCCTCGGTCAGGTTTGGAATTTTTTCAAACTGCCGGATAATATCGTAGGCAAAATACCCGACTCCGCCGCCAAGAAAAGGAGGCAGATCCGGCATCGGGACCGGATTGAAGCTTCGGGATATTTCCCGGAGCTTGCTAAAGCCGTGGGCTTCCCCTCGGACAATTTCGCCCTGGCGTTCAACTGAGACCGAATCACCTTTTCCGCGCACGACAATAAATGGATCCCAGCCGATGAAGGAATATCTCGCCAGGCGCTCTCCGCCCTCCACACTTTCCAGCAGAAACACTCTGCGGCGGCCATGAGCTACACGCAGGAACGCCGCTGCCGGAGTGAGCAGGTCTCCCAGGATATCTTTGCAGACAGGGATAACGGAGCCTTTCGCGGCCAGACCTTTTAATTCCGATAATGAAGGCTGAATCATGTCTATTCTCTGGTTATGCGCCCTGCCGGGCGCACCAAAAAAAAAGCCGCGAACGCCTCGAGTCGTTCGCGGCTTCCTCATCCCTTAAATTTCATTTCAGAGGATTGGCGGCCAGCCGACCCGGGCACACTTGTCCGAGCAATGCCAATACCACAATCTGATCTGAAACTTTCTTCCGTTGCTCATAAGCCGCCTAACATAACCTTCATTACTACTACCACACAAACCGCATATTGCGCAACAGAATGCTACGAGCCTGTTTGGGGGATATATTCCTTCTGATTGCAGGCAGCCAGGCTGCAATTCACACAGGACTCAAAAGCTGTCCACGCCTGCGCGCACGTGGACGGCATTCATAGGATGCGCGCAACCTCTGTGTCTTATTTGCAACAAAGCCCTGGCTGAGTTTCCGGCTACCCGCCATGGATGCAGACTGTAATTTCTTACGGATACTTGCTATTTACGATTTTCTGTTTATCAGCCATAGGTGGAACAAAAATTGCGGGGTCTTGTCTCTTTGCCTGAAAACCAAGATAGAATGCTCTTTTTGAGACAGGACCATGATTCATGTTTAGGTACCAAAGGACCCTGCGTGAGGAAATTCAATTCGAAGGGATCGGCCTGCATACCGGGTATTCGGTCAAACTCGCGCTAACCCCCGCTCCGGCAGACACTGGAATCCGGTTCCGGCGCACCGATCTTCAGAATTTCGAAATCGAGGCAATCCGGAAACATGTAGCGAAAGTCAGCTATGCGACCACCCTTATGAAAAAAGGGGTCATGATCTCTACAGTTGAACATCTTCTTTCGGCGCTATATGGATTGGGCATCGACAACCTCTACCTCGATATCAACTCCATGGAGGTTCCAATTCTCGACGGTAGCGGCAGCCGGTTCGTGGACGAAATCCTGAAGGTTGGGATTGTCGAACAGGACGCCTTGCGGAAATACATCAGAATTGATAAGCCGATAGAGGTGCGCCAGGGCAATAAGCTGGCGGGGGTTTATCCGGATTGCATCCCGAGCGCCACTTATATCATCGATTTCGATCACGCGGCCATCGGATACCAGGAGATCCACATCGACCTGACTCCTGAATCCTATTGCAGGGAGATAGCTCTGGCGCGCACATTCGGGTTTGTCTCCGATGTGGAATACTTGAAGAGTCTCGGACTTATCCGCGGGGGCTCGCTTGAAAATGCGGTAGTTCTTGACTCCTCGGGGATCGTCAACAATCATCTCCGCTTCCAAAACGAATTTGTGCGCCACAAATTGCTGGATTTGCTCGGAGACATCTCATTGACGGGGTACCCTATTATCGGACGCCTTCGCGCAGAGCGGGCCGGGCACGCAATCCATACTGCACTTGCCGATCAGATTGCGCGGCTCAAGAGCCATTACCAGATCTGCACAGCCGTGGACCTCGAAAACTCGCTCGCCGCAGCAACGGTGTAGAAACGGTGACAGCCACCGATGTCCCCATGAGGACGTCGGTGGCTGTCACTGTTTCCACAGAATAGCACGCACTGGAGATCCGTCCGCGCCGGCTAGCTTCAACGGCAGACAAATCAAGTTGTAATCTCCGGCGGGAACGCCGCCCAGCCTGATTCCTTCGAGAATTGCTGCCCCATTGCGAATCAGCACTTTGTGTGAGCGAAGCTCCGTGCTTCCAAAAGGATCTACCGACGGTGCATCCGTGCCGACGAGCTGAATTCTCTTCTTCGCCAGAAACTCTGAGGCTTCTTCCGACAAATAGACGAAATTCCGGTCGAAAAAATATTCGGGAATGCTGCTGTCCCTGGTCCGGAAGAGGACGCGCTCCACACCTCGCCAGTCCAACAAAGAGAGGTCCGAAGCCTCTATGCATTTTTCTGCCGGGATTGCAAATACACGGGCCGGACCTATGAAAAATCGGATAGAAATTCCGGTCACATCACTCCCGGCATCGTCCACATGAAGCGGTGCGTCAATGTGCGTCCCCGTATGAGTACCCATATTGATCGCTAAAACATTCGACGACTCGCCGTTATTGATGCGCAGAACCGGGTCCGTTCGGAATTCCGGATCACCGGGCCAGACTGCAAGTCCCTCTTTTAGTGTTTTCGATATGTCGAAGATCTCCATCGCAGGCATTCCCTAGAAATAGCGGTTCACTTCGGACGGATCTTAGGAAGCCGTGCCGTGAGGGCGGCATTTCCGGGAATTTTCATTTCGGCGGCACAGGTTTGGAAAAGAAGCTGTCCGGAAGGTTGTTGTTATAAGCGATCTTTAGAACGAACGTCTGAGAAGCACGGCGCCCGTTCAGGAACCCATCAATCCTCAGCGGCGTGTTAATGCCCTGGATTACGTGCCACTGGCTGAATTCATCGACAACCCGCATGCGAACTCCGTGACTATTTATCTCGCGATATTCGATTTTTGCGGGCAATTTTGAAATCCGGTCGAAATACACGGTTGTTTCGTCGTTTTCCGGATCCACTATTTTGACCATCTCCAGGGTAACGTCGTATCCCTCACCCGGGCCGAGGTAAAACAACTTGTTTTCCGGGTCTTTGTAGCGGTAGCGAAAGATGATGTCCATACTGTGCTTCACAACGTTATTAAAATCCTTCATCTCTTCCGGTTTGGCTTCCCGCGTCCCATGCACAGGATCGTAAATCCAGCCTTCATTCTTCTCCAGATTGAACACGCTGATTTCTAGCACGTTCTTCCGGTTTCCTGATTCATGACGGCTCTTGTCGGGAAGCTTGGTGTAGTCCTTAAAATTGGTCGGAAGCGAATTTCGGCCTGCATTGTCGAACCCAAAATATTGGCCTTCAGAGACCATGTCCTTCGCATTCGTAAAAACATCACCACCCATAGCTTCTATGGCATCCTGAAACAGCTTCTGGATGATCTCTTCATCCTGGCTTCGTACATAGATAGGGGTGAAAGCAGTAACAAACGCAAAGATCAACAGCAGTCTTTTGATAGACATTGCAATGTGCCCCATCTGGTTTAATCCCCAAAAGGATATCACAAGAGAACCGTTTACGCGTTTACGGGTTTACGCGTTCACGCGTTCGTAATCTGATGGGCAGGTTCGCTAACGCGTAAACGCGTAAACGTCTTTTCTCGCCTGGATCGTGATGTTCGACGGCGCTTACATCCTCAGTTACTACAAAAATAATCAGTACCACGTCCGCTGCGTCCGCGGGTAAAGCATTCACCACGAAAAACACGGAACGCACGAGAAAAATTTTCGTGTATTTCGTGCGTTTCATGGTTAAGCTTGGACTCATGACGATGCAGGCGTTTGATTATCCGAGCGCGGTAGAATCCCGGTTTCCGGGGCTGATCGACAAACTACGGGAGATCATCCAGGAATCCGAAAACAAGCACGAAGGCCGGAGTAGCCACTCGGAAAGCTTTCTCTGGGAGCACACACTGCATACCGCCTCTCTTGCCTACCAGCTCGCCGTGGCGGAAAATCTCGACCCGCTGATTCCTGTGATCGGCGCCCTATTCCATGACGCCGGGAAATTTGCCGGCGGGAAATACCACAGCGACGATACCCCCGAAGAGGAAGAATCGGCCCGCCTCGCCAGGAAACTGTTGAATCAGTTCGGTATGAAATCGGCGGATGTGCGCCGGGTCCTTGCCGGATTGAAGGCCCTTTACAACGAGAAGGCAAAGAGGAATACGGTTGCTGCGATTCTTCACGACGCCGATTTTCTTTCCAAATTCGGCGCCCTCGGGGTTGCCGGCTTTTTCATCAAATCGGCTCTTCGCCGCCGCACGCTTCGTTCCACCGTTCTCGGATATTTGAGCAAAGAGTTGACCTATGCTTCCTGTCTTCCGCTGAACATGCACACTGCCGCCGGACGAAAACTCGCGACGAAGAAAGCTTCCGATTCTCTGAGATTTTTTCGCGCGCTTCTTGCGGAACTCCGGGAAGCCAGGATTGCCAACCTGAAAATCCGTCAACTCCGGATTCCCAATCCCAGTGCCAAGAACCAGCCCCTACAAATTCAGCTTGTCGCCTCGCCTACTTGTCCAAAGTGTGGAAGCGGCTGGAACCTCGTGTGGACGACGGACAAAGGCGTAAAATGCAGGAAGCTGAACATCGACTGGACTTGCTCGGACTGCGGCGAACAGCTGCAGACCTCTTTTTGCCTGCCGGAAATCGTCTCTTAACTCACGTTGACGGGTTCACGCGTTTACGGGTTTACGCGTT
>JBEKKY010000132.1:0-9045 GCA_050010475.1 Acidobacteriota bacterium
GTCATCATCGTCCCGGGCAGCAGCACGATTCCGGTGGCCACCGCGCGGAAGCTGCTGGATTTCTATAAATCCGGAGGCACAATCATCGCCACCCGCAGGCTCCCCACGAAATCGGCGGAATTTAAAAAAGACAGGGAAGTGCAACAGATCATCGGGGAAATTTTCGGTGTTCCTGCCTACGGGCCGATGACGGCGGCAATCCGGGCCTATACGGATGACTTCAAAACCTTCTTCGCTCATGCGAATGCGTCGGGGGGTAAGGCGTTTTTCGTCCCGCAGCCGGAACCGAAAATACTGGATGGCATCCTGAAGGAAGCGGTTCCGGTGAGAGATGTTGATATTCAGCAGCCGCCGGTGTGGCCGGTGAAAATGAACCGCGCGTATGAAGGGGCTCTGACGTACATACACAAAATCAAGGATGGGCGGGATATCTATTTCTTTGCCAATTCCTCGGACAATCCGGTGGACGCCGACGTCGTTTTACGCGGAAAGAAGAATCTTGCGATCTGGAATCCGCATACAGGAGAAAGGTCCAAAGCTCAGGTTTCGATTTCGGAAAATGCCGGTCAGCCTGCGACCAGGGTACGCCTTGTTCTCCCCGCGGTTACATCCGTTTTCTTCGTTGAAGAGAATTAGGGGGAGGTGTCCATGCCTTTTCTAAGCGAAGAAATCCTGGCCACCCTGAAACAGGAAGCAGCCCGCTACAACAAGCCTGAAAATCAGATCAACTACCAACGATTCTTCAAAGAGCGGCTCGACAATCCTGTAGGGTTGAGAACTCCTGTTCTCCGAAAAATTTTTTCGTCATGCTACAAGCGGTACCAGCATTACTCGGCGCGCGAAATCCTTGACGCGTGCGAGCGACTTCTCGCTTCGAATGAAAGATATGTGAACTCCCTGGCGTTCGAATGGAGCTTAAGACTCAGCGCTGACTTCAACTCAAAGGATATTGACCGCTTCGAGTTCTGGCTTAAAAACTATGTCCACGATTGGGCTGCCTGTGACAGCCTCTCTTGCGGCCCTCTTGGCCTTTTTGTGAGAAAATTTCCCGAGTCGGTTTCCCGAACATATCAGTGGACAAAATCCAAAAACCGCTGGCTTCGCCGGGCAAGTGCCGTTTGCCTGATTCAATCGCTGCGGAAAGGTCTGTTACTTGAGGAGGCGTTCAAGACCGCCGATGCCCTTCTTCTGGATGACGATGATATGGTTCAGAAAGGCTTTGGCTGGATGCTGAAGGTGGCAAGCAAGCCGTTTCCCGAGGAGGTCTATAAATTTATCGACGTCCGCAAAGGGCGCATGCCGCGTACAGCCCTCCGGTATGCTATCGAAAAATTCCCGGCCAACCAGCGCAGACAATTGATGAAATAACCACGAAATACACGAAGAGCACGAGACAACTACAGCTTCTTTCGCGTTCTTCGTGTATTTCGTGGGTGGTGTTAGAATCAACCCAACTTTTTTGCGGCTTGACGGTTTCCCACAGGCTGAAAGGAGCAGCATCATGGCAAGACCCCTGTTGATTTTCGTGCTGATGGTGGCCACGACGGGCTCGGCCGAGGATTGGAGCCGTTTTCGCGGTCCTAACGGCAGCGGTGTTTCGAACGCAACGGGGTTGCCGGTGACGTTTGGCCCGGCGAAAAATATTGACTGGCGAAGCGAGGTGCCATTCGGGCGATCGTCGCCGATCTTGACCGCGGACCGGGTTATCGTCACCGGAAGCGAAGGCCAGAAGCTGATCACGGTTTGTTTGGACCGTGCGACGGGAAAAGTGGTCTGGCGGCGGGAGATTCTGCGGGATCGTACGGAGAAAATATTCAAAGGAAATGACACCGCCACGCCAACACCTGCTTCGGACGGCAGGAACCTCTATGTATTCTTCCCGGATTTCGGCATTGTGTCCTATTCTCTGGATGGCAAGGCGCGATGGCGGCTAAAGCTCGGGCCATTTCACAGCTTCTACGGAATATCATCTTCGCCGATCATTCACGGCAATACCCTGGTGTTGGTTTGTGATCAAAAGAGCGAGGGGTTTATCATCGCCTTGGATAAAGACACCGGGCGCCTGCGTTGGCGCAAGGATCGGCCCCAGGCGAAAACAGAAGCATACTCCACGCCCATCGTGTGGACGCCTCAAAACGGCAAGGCGCAGGTGATAGCCGCTGGGGCATACCGGATCGACGCGTACGCAATAGATACGGGCGAAAACCTATGGTGGGTTGGGAAGCAGGGAACTGCGCCGATATCGACTCCGGCACTGGCGAATGGATTGATATTCGTCACCTCGTGGGGGGCAGACAAACCGGCATACCCTCCGTGGGATACGATAGCCGCGAAGCTGGACAAAAATAAAGACGGCAAAATTTCAGCAGAAGAAGCGAGCGTGGATCCCGATTGGGGCGACCATTTCGGGTGGGCAGACCGGAATGGCGATGGATTTCTGACGGAGGATGAATGGAACGAGATTCTGCGGGAGAGCGTATCGGAACACGGTCTGGTAGCAGTACGGGCGGGGGGCATCGGCGATCAAACGGAGACGCATCTGGTTTGGCGCTATAAGAAGGACTATTCAGAAATCACTTCGCCGTTGGTCTATCGGGATGTTCTGTATACCGTCAAAGACGGCGGCATTGTGACCAGCCTGAATCCCGGCACCGGAGAAGTCTATAAAACCGGCCGGTCAAAGGACGCGATCGCCGCGTATTTCTCTTCGCCGGTGGCAGCCGATGGGAAGGTCTATCTGGTAAGTCAGGATGGGAAAGTCAGCGTGCTGAGGGCCGATCCGCAGTGGGAGGTGCTGGCAGTCAACGATCTCGGAGAAGAGTGTCAGGCCACGCCTGCTATCGGGAGCGGAAGCATATACCTCCGCACGGCCAAAGCGTTATACAGCTTCAGCGAAAAAAAGTGAGCAGCGGAGCGGATAAAATAGAATGATTGGTCAGAAGACAGAAGGCACAAGTCAAAAGCGCGATTCGTGGAGTTCTGCTGAATTCTGACTCCTGACTCCTGAATTTTTGATTCCTCCTCATTCCGTGCGGGTGGCAAAGAAGCCTTTCCGTGCATGGACCGTGTATCCGGGATCTGCAGTGCTTATGCTAAGGTCATGCCACCGGCCGTCCGGCGGTATGCGGGTGTAATAGTTGAGAACGTAGGCGGAGCGAAGTTCCGTGGCCACCTCTGCGAAAGCATCCCGAAGTTTATGGACACTCTGAATGAAGAACGCCCTCCCGCCGTTGATGTCTGCAAATTCCCGAAGAAGAGTTTGCAGGCTTGTGAGCTCGAGTCCGGCGCCGGTTCCTATGGTGTAAATTGGGTGCCCGAATCGCGCCGCGGCGTTTAGCACCGCGGCTCGTGAAGACGTCCCCGAAGTGTTTTCTCCATCGGTGAAGCAAACGATCGCCTTTCGGCCGGGTTTTCCATTGAGGTATTGCATTCCCAGCAGCATTGAATCATACAGCCTCGTCATCCCCTGAGCCTGAGCGTTTTTTATTTCGGTTACGATCCGTTTGCGATCGTCCGTCGTCTGTTCGAAAGCACGGATTTCAGAATTAAAGAGGACGAGCATCACGCGGTCCTTCGGGTTGAGACCATCGACAAAAGCGATCGCGGCATCCCGAGTGGTTTTCAGGGAGTCCCGGATGCTCTCGCTGACATCGACGAGCAGCACGATCTGGAGCGGGACCTCCTGATTGTCGAGACGGTCCGCGGTGACGGAAATCCCATCCTCCATGAGCTTGAAGTCTGAGAGCTTAAGATTCGGAACCAGCTGATTCCCCCTGGTAACCGTGAGATACACCTCGACGAGCTGGCTCTGGACGGAGAATCGAAAACCCTCTCCTTCGCTCTTTTGTTGCGGCTGTGAAAGGCCCTGCGCGCAGCAGAGAAACAGTGCAAGGATTGCCTTAATCCGAGGATGTTTCATAAACCGGGGTATCGGGATTTCTGAGCGACGCGCTCGGATATTTGCGCATGATAAGCCGGCCGATCGAATCCAGAGCAGCCTTTTCGTGGGTCCGTCGGTTTTCTCCCCTGTTGATTGACTTTGTTCCGAAAAGCATTGTATTCCACTGAGCCGTACTTGGGAACGGTCTCGTGGAACCCGTCGGGAACTGACCAGAGCGTTTGTCCCAGGATTCTGCTCTTTAAAAGTGAGAGAGATCCGGCCCAACCGAAACAGCGAATTTGGAACAGGGAAAGAATCCCGTTTTGTCCCGAATGCGCAAGAAGCGAAGGCACGGCGTAGTTGCGTCTTAAGCCATTCCGTTGCTATGATCGTACTATGCTGGGTCTTGATGCGCGAGCTGCACGATACGTATGGACAGGGATCTTCATTCTCCTGCTCATCGGAACGGTTTATCTGATCGGGGAAACGCTGTTCATTTTTATTGTGGCTCTGCTGTTCGCGTATCTGCTTTGGCCATTAGTTGATTTCCTCGACCAGCGCCTGCCCGGGCGATCGAAGCTTCCTTCTCTGGCGATTGTCTATCTGTTGCTTCTTGGAGTTCTGGTCGCGATCGGAGCGGAGATAGGGTCGCGCATAGCGGTTCAGGCGAATGCTCTGGCATCCAGAATTCCGGAACTTCTTTCCAGGCTCGAGCAGCCTGTCGACAGCCATAAACTTGGGCTGTGGGTAAGGATCGTCTCCGAAATTCAGCAGCAATTGGCTATGCATTTCCGCGATTGGATAATGCCGATATCCGCTGCCGTGCTGAAAGTGGTATCCCATGCCGAGATAGTTTTATTCATCGTGCTGGTCCCTATCCTGAGCTTTTTCTTTTTGAAAGACGGAAGGAACCTGCTCGCATCATTTTTGGATACGGTCAGTCAAGGGTCCAGCCGCGAGATGTTCGATGAAATCGCCAATGATTTGCACTTGTTGCTGGCTCAGTACATGCGCGCTCTTGTCCTGCTGGGACTGGCGGCGTCCGTTGTTTATGCCACATTCTTCTCTATCATCGGGCTTCCGTATGGACTGCTGCTGGCAGCGATCGCATTCTTTTTTGAATTCGTGCCTTTCGTTGGACCGTTGACCTCGGCTGTTATCATTCTGCTGGTCGCAGGATTGAGCGGTTTCGGTCACCTCCTCTGGATCGCCGTGTTCCTGGCTGCGTTTCGCCTTCTCCAGGATTATGTATTGTCGCCGATGCTCATGAGTTCCGGCACGGAATTACATCCTCTGGTTGTCATTTTTGGGGTTCTGGCGGGCGGGCAGATCGCTGGAATCCCGGGAATGGCCCTGTCGGTTCCTGTCCTGGCAACCCTTCGGATTGTCTATCGGCAACTGCAGAAAAAGCGGCTTGCTGCAGCCGGCCAATCCTGTTCTGAATCGCCGCGATAGGAACAACCAATTGCAGCTGAATAGTCCTAATTGGATCCATGCTTTGGGCCTTCGAGTCTTTGAGGCATGTCTCTGACCTCAAAGGCTCGCAGACCCGGAGTTACAAAGAATATGAAGCTATTCGAGAATCTTTATGCTTACCCGTGGCAGGGCAACGACAACAATTGCAACTCCTATGTATTTGCGGGCGCGCTGGATGGAGGCAAACACGTCGTGGTAGACCCCGGCCATCTGGTCACGCCGTATTATCGGGAATCCGGTCTGGACCGGTTGCTCGAAGCGATGGATAAAGACGGGTTAGCCGGTGCGCCGGTCGGACTCGTCATCCTCACCCACAGCCACCCGGACCATTCGGAGTCTGCGGTTGTCCTTCGAAGCGAGTATCAAGCATTGGTCGCAATGCACGAGGCCGACGAGCCCGCCTATTCCGCTTTGGGAGGCAAGGTGGACCTTTTTCTGGACGAAGGAACCTTGGAATTGGGCAAATCAAAAGCGGTTGTTCTCAAAGTTTTTCACTCGCCGGGCCATACACCGGGGCATGTGACCATCTATTGGCCTGACCGGCAGGTACTGATTGCGGGAGACTGCATTTTTTACCGCAGCACAGGCCGCGCAGATCTCCCTGGAGGGGATCCTCTGATTCTGCGGCAGAGCATCGAGCGACTGTCCAAGCTCGAAATCGAATATCTTCTATCCGGGCATGCGTATGGCCACCCGGGAATCATCAGCGGCAGGGAAGAAGTACAGGACAATTTTCGATATATCCGAAACCTTCTTTACTGAAGGTGATTTCAGGGGTGCCGCGTGGAAGAGGAAAGAATCAAGAGCGCTTTTGAGATTGCGATGGAGCGAATATCGTCGCTGCCGGAATTGACCTCGGAGGACATTGCCGCACAAAAGGAAAAGCAATATGCGCCTTTGGGAGAGGCCATCGCCGGCAAATACCTGCGCTGCCTGATCGGCGATGACGAAATGATCGGCGAACTTGACAAATTGGGAGCCGAACCGGGACAGATCGTCCGGCGCTCCTTGGCTTCGAGTTTTTGCCGCGCAATGCGCATGGAGGGGGATCCGGACGAGGCCGAAAGGGCGCTGAAGGGAATCAACCTGATCGCACCTTCGAAGAGTTCCCTGGTCCGGAAAGCAGGGGAAGATTTTCACTCGATCGTGGACAAATTCGAGCGTGAAAAACGGGTGAAGTCTGTGGAGTTTGGAGTATCGGCTGTGCAAAGCATGGGAAAACTTGGAATTTCCGGGTCCGCGCCGCAGCCCAATCTGAACGAAAACGGGGAGTGGCAGCAGGAATTGAAGAGAATGCTGCAGAGCTATGAATCGGAACTGGAAACCATCCGGACCAGGTTGCTGAGAGAACTGCAGATCGCTTAAGTTCGTCCCTCATCGCCTTGACCACAAAATCCAAGCCGTCCACGTCCACATCCAACGTGTTCGTCATCTTGGACGGTCTTTATAATTGGGACACAAGGTTTAATCATCCGTGTACCTTCATGTGAAAAGGCTTTGAAATATTCGTCGTATAAGAGGATAGTAAGAGGTTCATTTTTGGAAGGCTGGCTATGAATATTACTGAATTGTTTATACGACGTCCCGTGATGACGACGCTGGTCATGATGGGAATCATCATTTTCGGAGTTGTGGGGTACCGGACTCTTCCTGTTAGCGATCTTCCCAATGTGGATTTCCCGACCATACAGGTAAGCGCGGGTCTTCCGGGCGCGAGCCCTGAAATGATGGCGGCATCGGTGGCGACCCCGCTGGAAAAGCAGTTCTCGACGATATCGGGAGTCGATTCCATGACTTCCTCGAGTTCCCTCGGGTTCACTAATGTCACGTTGCAATTTACGCTCGACCGCGACCTGGATGCCGCGGCTCAAGATGTCCAGATTGCGATCGCTACTGCCCAAAGGCTGTTGCCCCCCGGCATGCCGACCCCTCCCACTTTCCGCAAGGTCAATCCTGCTGACCAGCCGATCATTATTCTTTCGATGAATTCTTCGACCATGCCGCTTTCCACGCTCGACAACTATGCGGAAAACAGTGTAGCCCAGCGCATTTCGATGATTTCCGGAGTCGCGCAAGTCAATGTATGGGGGTCGACCAAATATGCAGTGCGTGCGCAGGTCGATCCGAATCTCCTGGCCGCCCGCCATATTTCCCTGGCTGACCTGGAACTGGCGATCAACGAGCACAATGTGAACATTCCGAGCGGCACTCTTTGGGGGCCCAGGCAGGCCTACACGGTTCAGGCTGACGGGCAGCTCACCAATGCCGAACAATACCGCTCGCTTATAGTCACGTACCGGAACGGCTCCCCTGTCCGGCTCCAGGATCTGGGGGAAGTTATTGATAGCATCCAGAACGACAAATCGGCAGCGTGGTTCAACGACTCAAAGACCGCTGCCCGCTCGATTCTTCTCGGCGTTCAGAAGCAGCCGGGCACCAATACTGTGGAAGTGGTGGACTCCGTCAAGAACCTGCTCCCGACATTCCGGGAACTCCTGCCGCCGTCGGTCAATATGTGGATTCTGCTGGACCGATCGCAGTCTATCCGGGAATCCGTGAACGACGTGAAATTTACGCTACTCTTGACGGTCGTGCTCGTCGTGTTCGTGATCTTTCTCTTCCTGCGCAATATTTCCGCAACCATAATCCCCAGCCTTGCATTGCCCATGTCGCTCATCGGAACTTTCGCGGCCATGTCCCTGCTTGGATATACGCTGGACAATCTATCTTTGATGGCGCTGACGCTCTCGGTCGCCTTCGTGGTGGATGATGCAATCGTCATGCTGGAAAACATTGTCCGCCACATGGAAATGGGGAAAGAGCGGTTCACAGCCGCTATTGACGGCGCCAAAGAAATCGGGTTCACCATTATTTCAATGACGATCTCGCTGGCGGCGGTGTTTATTCCCGTACTGTTTATGAGCGGGATTATGGGCCGGCTGTTCCATGAATTTGCCGTTGTGATCATGGTGGCAATCATGATCTCTGGGTTGGTAGCCCTGAGCCTGACTCCGATGTTGGGGAGCAGGATCCTGAAGCCCGAATCCGAAAACACGAGCGCGTTTTATCGAATCACTGAACGCGGTTTCCAGGCTGCGCGCAATGCCTACGGCTGGAGCCTGCGGGGCGTGCTGCGCCACCGGTTCATAACTTTGCTCGTTGCCATAGCGACTCTGGTGGCGACTATCTATCTGTACGGCTTTGTGCAGAAAGGGTTCGTCCCGAGCCAAGACCAGGATATGCTTTCAGGCAATACGGAGGCACCGCAGGATATCTCCTACGAAGGCATGGTCAAGCTACAGAAGCAGGTGGACGACGTCGTTCGCTCCAGTCCGTATGTCGACGCATTCATGTCCATGGTTCAAGGGGGAAACTCCGGACGTTTCATGGTCCGGTTGAAACCGCGCGCCCAGCGCTCGGTAACCCCGGAACAGATCATTGAAAGCCTGCGTCCCAAGCTTAATGCGATTCCATCAATGCGAACGTACCTGCAGAATCCGCCTCTGATACGGATCGGCGGCATGATGACGAAGAGCCTCTACCAGTTCACAATTCAAAGTCCCGATCTCGAGCAGTTGTACCGGGTGGGTGCCGACTTCGAAAAGCGCATGCGCGCTATTCCGGGGCTGGTGGACGTATCCAGCGATCTTCAGCTCAATAATCCCGAGGTTACCGTGAAGATCGATCGC
>JBEKKY010000133.1:0-8943 GCA_050010475.1 Acidobacteriota bacterium
CGGTTTCCGTGCTAAGGATCGTAACGGCCCCGGAGCCGGCGCGCCAGATGCGATCCGGCGGAAGTTGCTTCATTAAATCTGCCAGCTTCCTCCCTTTCAGAAGCGGCCGCCCGTATTCGATAGCAACATTCTTTCCGTTGATTGTAGTCCTTGCAATGTCCCATAAATCCTGGCCGAAAACTCCGGCGGTAAATCCAAGCACGATCATGCAGGTCAATAAACGCCTCAGCATTCGATACCTCCTCCGTGGTTACCTTGCTTTTAGAGATACAAACAAGATTATAGCCCTATTTGTTCGGGTTCCGGAGATGCTTGAAAATTCCTGATTCCTGATTGCTGATCCTAATTAGGAATCAGGAATTGTTACATTAATTCGACGCGCACGGCGCAGACCTTATACTCAGGGATTTTCGCCACCGGGTCCAACGCGGCAATGGTCAGATTGTTCACATTCTGCGATCCTGGAAAGTGAAAATTGCCGAAGATCAGACCCTGGCATACACGGTCTGTTGCTATCGCCCGTGCGATCATTTCGCCGCGGCGAGACATCACACGCACTACGCTCTTACCATTCAGCCCTATCTTGACTGCGTCTTCCGGGCTGATTTCGACGATTGTCTCGGGATAGAGTTCCTGCAATGCTTGGGACCTGCGGGTCATCTCGGCTCCGTGCCAGTGATATAAAACGCGCCCCGTCGTGAGAATCAGGGGGTACTCCTCATCCGGTGTTTCCCGGGGTGGGAGATGCTCCGTAACGTGAAATTTGCCTTTGCCTCGCGTGAATTGCCCGACGTGAAGGATTGGTGTTCCCGGATGATCGGATGTGGGAACCGGCCAGTGCAGTTGCTCTCCGCGTTCCAGCCGCTCGTAACGGATGCCGCCGTATTGAGGCGTTAATTCGGCGATCTCCTCCATGATATCCCTCGGACTTTCATAGTTCCAGCCGGCGCGGGGGCCGACTGGAATCCGGTTGTCGCGGCTGAGTATTCGTCGGGCGAGGTCCTCGATTATGATCCAGTCCGGACGAGCTTCGCCAATAGGCTCGATTGCCTGGCGTACCATCTGGACGCGGCGTTCGGTGTTTGTAACCGTTCCTGTCTTCTCAGCCCAGCTGACACCGGGCAAAATCACATCGGCCATGGCCGAGGTTTCGGAAGGAAAGATTTCCTGCAGAACGACGAATTCGCAGGCCGAGATGCACCTTTGTGAATGGCCAAGGTCCGGGTCCGTCATGGCCGGATTCTCGCCGAGGATGTACAAGCTGCGGACTTTGCCAATGCCGGCCTGGGAAACCATTTCGATGGCGGTCAATCCGGGCTTTTCGCCCAGGCTAAACGACGGTTGCCGGTCCGCGGACCAATCGGCTGGTTCGAGTTGCCAAGCGGCATTGAATCTTGCCCGCGCGGCGGGATCGGCAACCAACTGATATCCGGGGAAGTAATTAGGGAGCGCACCCACATCACAGGCACCCTGCACGTTATTCTGTCCGCGAAGCGGGTTCACTCCGCCCCCCGGGATTCCCATGTTCCCCAAGAGCATTTGAAGATTCCCCAGGGCCAATACGTTCAGCACGCCGGTCGTATGCTGTGTAATGCCCATGGACCAGATCACGGCCATTGGATGAGAGTGGGACAGGATTTCCGCGGCCCGGTGTAAATCTGCAACCGATACATCGGTGATCTCCGATACCTTTTCAGGCGCATACGCCAGAACGGCCGCGCGGAACTCTTCAAAACCCTCACACCTCCGGTCGATGAATGACTGGTCCTGCCAGCCGTTTGCCAGAATGATCTGCATGATTCCGTTGAGCAAAGCCACATCCGTTCCCGGCCGCTGTTTCAAATGAAGTGCCGCGAACTCGGTTATATCGATCCTGCGCGGATCTGCCACTACGAGCGGAATGCCTCGCCGGAGGATCGCCTGTCGCAGACGCGTTCCGAACACCGGATGCTGCTCCGTCGTGTTCGAACCGATGATGAACAGGGCTTGTGCATCCCGGGCAATATCCTGCATGGTATTGCTCATTGCACCGGAACCGAAGCAGAGAGCAAGACCTGCGACAGTCGACGCATGACAGAGGCGGGCGCAATGATCCACATTGTGTGTGCCGATCACCTGTCGTGTCAGTTTTTGCATCAGGTAGTTTTCTTCGTTGGTGCACTTGGCCGACGCCAGCACCGCTATGGCATCCGGTCCTGACTCCTGTCTGATTTCCGCGAACTTCTTCGCAACCAGATCGAGAGCGGTATCCCATTCGACCGGCACCAGTTCGTCGCGCCCTCCAGCAGGGCGCGGCCGGTCTTCCAAAAGGTAACGCCGCACCTGCGGCCGCGTCAGTCGGTCTGCATGATGAACGAAATCGTAACCATAACGTCCCTTAACACAGAGTTGCTGACCATTGACTGCAGAATCGCCGCAGGCTGTTACGCGGATGATCCGTCCATCCCGCACGTTCAGAATTAATTGGCATCCCACGCCGCAATAGATGCAGGTGGTCGTGACGATGCGATCGGGCTTTCCCAACCCAACCGCCATGCGGTCGTCAAGGGCTCCCGTTGGACAATAAGCGACGCACGTGCCGCAGGATTCGCAGCGGGCTTCCAGCAAGCCGGTGTCGGACCCGGCGACAATGTGCGCGCGGTGACCACGTCCTCCCACTCCCCATACAAACCGCCCCTGGATCTCCGCGCAGGCGCGGATGCACCGGGTGCAGAGAATGCATTTGTTCATGTCAACCCAGAGCACGGGATTGGGATCGGCGTTAATGGAGAACCGAAGGCGCGCCAAATGGCCGGCCCTGCGGCGGACTCCATAGTGGGCTAACCAGCGTTCAAACTCCGTGGCCTCTCGATCTCCAGCCGCATAACCCGCATCGGCATAATCCTCGAGGAGCAATTCCAGAATTGCCTTCCGCATCTCCGCCAGCCGGGGCGTTTCTGTATGGACGGCAAGCCCTTCCTGTACCTGAAGCGTGCAGGCGGTAACCAGATTTGCCCTCGGCTCGACTTCAACCAAGCACAGGCGACAGGAGCCGATCGGCTTCAGGTTCGGATGATTGCACAACGTGGGAATTTCGATGCCGTGGATTTGGGCCGCCTCCAGAACCGTCATTCCCTCCTGAGCATGGAACGCTCGCCCGTTGATTGTTACTTGAACCGTCATCGTCCGATCCCTCGCTTTGTTAAGCCGTTGGCCGAAAAGTATTCCGAAAAGCGCTGCAGGGCTGACTGCACAGGCTTGTTTACGGATGCCCCCAGGCCGCAAAGGGACGTGTCCTGCAGGAGACGCGCCAGGGAGGCCAGCCGTTCGCGGTCGCTGGAGGAGGCGTTCCCTTCGAGCATGCGGTCGAGGATTTTGCGGGCTTCGTACGTTCCGATGCGGCAAGGAGTGCACTTGCCGCAGGATTCAAGCTCGAAGAAGCGCACAAGCTCACGCAGAATCCTCAGCGGAGATACTGTCTGGTCACAGACCAGCATCCCGCCGCTTCCCAACGCAACGCCCTGAGAGGCTGAATCGTAATCCATCGGCACATCAAGCAAAGATGGAGGGACAAGAGTTCCGGCGGCGCCGCCGGTTAGAGCGAAGTGAAATGACGAGCCATCCCTCATCCCGTCCCCGAAGTCATCGATGATTTCCCGCAAGGTCAGCCCGAGCGGAGCCTCGAATAATCCCGGGCGATTCACTTCGCCCAGCAGCGTATAGAGTTTTGTCCCGGGGTTCTTTTGATTTCCCAGACTGCAGTACCACTCGGCGCCGCGGGCGAGGATCTTCGGCACGGTCGCAAGAGTCTCCACGTTGCTGATCACTGTGGGCTGGCCTCGATACCCATGCTCGGGCGGAAAGGGCGGGCGCACGCGCGGCTCGCCACGATGGCCTTCCAGGGACTCCAATAGCGCTGTCTCCTCGCCGCAGATATATGCGCCTGCCCCTTGATGGACATGGACCCGGAATGAAAAAGCGCTTCCGCCGATGTTCGAGCCAAGCCAACCGTGTTCCTCCGCGTCGGCGATTGTCCCCAGAAGACGTTCGACTTGAGTTTGGTATTCGCCGCGGATATACACGTAGCCGGCTTCGGCGCCGACGGCCAAAGCGACAATCGCCATTCCTTCAAGCACCAGTTGCGGGCAAAGATCGAGGATGACTCGGTCCTTGAAGCTCAAAGGCTCGGATTCATCGGCATTGCACACGACATATTTCGGCGTGCGCGGCTGGGATGCGACAAAACGCCATTTCCGTCCGGCCGGGAAACCGGCGCCGCCGCGCCCGCGAAGCTTCGCAGCATCCATTTCTTGAAGAATCGTTTCGGGAGCCAGTCTCAAAGCCTTCTGCAGTGCAGGGAAATTCCTCTTCGAAAACGCGGCTTCCAGCCGGTCATCTGCAGTTTCCGGGTTCGGGAGTATCACGCGAATTTCACCCGGTCGCGGCCGCCGATAATCGGAAACTTCTCCGCACCAGCCAATCTCGTAACGGTCCATATGTTCGAGTTGGATAGGGCCCACCTGACTATCTCGCACGAGCGCTGCCGGAGCTCGATCACAAAGTCCCAGGCAACTGGTCCTTGTGATCGTCCAACTCCCGCCCAACTGAGCCTGCATCTGGCAGAGCAGGTCGCCGGCTCCACGCATCATGCAGTAGGGACCGTCGCAGATCCGGATTGTTTTCTCCGGCGGTGCAGGGGTCGTCAACATCGAGTAAAAGGTGGCAATTCCGTGGACTTGTGATGCAGGGAGCCGCAACTCACGCGCAACCTCGTCGATCAAATGCGGGGTTAAATGCCCATGCTCGATTTGCAGCGTGCGCAGAACCTTCACGATTTCAGCACGCGATCCGCCAAGTTCTCCGATCAGCCTTACAACTTCCGGATCAGAGGATTTATGAACAAGCGTTTTGGGATGCACCGCCAACCTCCGCATTTTTGCAATGCCGCCAGCACCTTCGATCGACGATCGTCAATCCTTGTGAGGCCAATTTTGGTTGAGTTCACAGGGGGGATGAATGCTTACGAATTACACCAGGAGACCTCTCATCCATTCCGGGCTGGCGTTTTTATTCTAACAATGGGAATTCCATTTCCAAAGAAGAGTATCTTGAAAATAAATCAATGGGTTGCGGGAATCCTATTATTTATTTTTATAGAGATTTGGATGCTCGCCTCGTTTATCTGCTTCCAGGGGATGGGGGCCCGGAAGAGATTGAATGAGGTAATCGCAATTGGAAACCTGCTTTGACCCCGGTGGCAAGTGAGGTAAGCTAGGGTCCTTTATGTCCCGCAGAATGGAGGAGTCACCGGATGGATCATCAGGAGCAGCAAGCGGAATCTGTTTTTTCGAAAAAACAAATAGCAATGGGAGTGGTGGCCATTTTTGCTGTCTACGGGACGATGGCCTATTTCGTGCAAACGCTCGGCAACGCCCGTCCCAAAATAGCTGCCGATTTAAACGGACTCCCCCTGTACGCATGGTCCGTTTCCATTCCAAGTTTGGTTAGTGCCTTCGTCACTCTTATTTTCGGCAAGTTGTCGGATATCTACGGACGCCGGATCATGCTCATGATCTCTGTGATCTTTGCCTTGATCGGCACTATTCTGGGCGCGCTCAGTCCGAATTACGTGTTCCTTATCGTAGCCGGCGTCATTGCTGCTTTTGGTACGGGCGCCATGATGCCGCTCGTTTTTGCGGTCGTAGGAGATATCTTTCCGCCATCCAGGCGCAGCAAATGGATTGGGCTGCTGAACATCCCGACGGGGATTTTCTCTTTGATCGGACCAACAATGGGGGGATGGTTCGTGGATCATTTAAGCTGGCGCTACCTCTATTGGCTCATGTTGCCGCTCCTTGTTGTTTGCCTTATAACGGTGCCGATCGGCGTGCCATCACTTATCAGTACAAATGCAAAGCGCAAAATCGATGTTCTTGGATGCATCCTGGTTGCGATCGCTTCATCAACTGCCATCATTGGATTTTCTTTCGCAGGCGACAAATATCCTTGGGGATCCCCGCAGATCATCGGGCTGCTGGGTATTTCGTTGCTCTTTTGGATACTCTTTTTCCGCACCGAGAATCGCGTTGAAGAGCCCGTTCTGGATCCTGTGGTCCTGCGCAATCGATCGTTTCTGACCGTTGCAATCGCCACATTTTTTTCCTTTTTCGGGCAAATGGGAATGCTGATGTACTTCCCGATGTTCCTGCAGGGAGTTCAAGGGATCAGTACAACCAGGAGCGGACAGATTATTACCCCTTTGAGCGTGTTGATGTCCTTCATTGGTGTGCCGGTCGGGTTTATTCTTGGCCGAAGCAAGCGTTTCAAATGGATGTACATCCTGGGCTTTGGAATTCTAACCGTCGACATGTTCGGGATCATTTTTTTCAGTGCGCAAACGCCTATCGCGTGGTGTGTGGCTGCCGCCGCGATCGCCGGAGTGGGTTTGGGTGCTGTCCCGACAGTGAACACGCTGGTTGTTCAGAACGCCGTCCCCAGGCGGTTGCTGGGCGTCGCAATGGGCGCCATGTTTTTCTCGATAATGATGGGCATAGCGATTTCTCCTGCGCTGCTTGGTCCCGCGATGAATGTCGGCTACAGAAGAGTGATCGATGCTTCGCTGCCGAACGGCTTGACACAGGTTGTGGATGAAGCAACGATCAAATCGCTGCGAGATCCCCGAGTGCTGCTGTCGGGAAAGGCGATGTCGGCGCTCGAGCAAAGTCTTAATAAGAGAGGGAGCGAAGGTCGATCCCTTTTTGTGCAGACAGTCCAGGCAGTTCGTATTTCGACGGAGACCGGTTTGAGGAGCGTGTTCTGGATTGGCGCCGTCACAATGCTTTTGGCATTCCTCATCATTAGTACTATTCCTGAAACGTCTATGGAGGAAGTCCAGGAAAAAGAAAGCCTTCAATCTGTTCCGGTCCAGCAGGCTGTCGATTGACTTGCTACCTCTGCCTGAGTTTTGCATTCACGCATAACGCTGCTGCAAACAGGATGCCTCCTGCAAGAAGCCTTGCCCAGCCGGTCTGTTCTCCTAGAATGGCGAGGCTTGCGATAACGGCCACCGGTATCTTCATGTTATTCATAACTGCGAGTATCCCCTCATCTACCTTTCGGGATCCGAGGTTCCACAAAAAGAAACTCAGCCCGGACGCAAGGATGCCGAGATACACGAGGGCAAGCCACTGCTGTGGCTGGATGGAGAGCCGGCCATAGTTTGTAGTGAACAATGAAAAGATGCCCGTGACAACCACGGCGCCGGCATAAAGAAAAGCAAAAATGTTTTTATCCTGCAGCTCCGGTTTTGAAACCATCCATTTCCTGTATGCAATCTGGCCGAAAGCGAACGCTGCGTTTGAAATCTGGACCAGAACAACGCCACGGACATTTGCCGCAAAAGGCTGATCGGGAAATTGCAGGACGGCGCCGCCGGCAACGGCTAAAAGCGCCCCAACAAAAACAGCTTTATGAATGGTTCCTGCATACAGGTCGGCAAAAACTGAGACAAAAATTGGGGTGGTTGTGGTCAGAAGCGCAATGACATGAGCGGGGAGGTCACGAAACGCGGCAATGTAGGCAAGATACATCAGGCCGAATTGTACGCTGCCGATGAGCATCAGCTGCAGCTTGTCCTGGAATCTTATTCCGGCGGACCGAATAAACGGGATGAATACCAGCAGGGACAGCAGGAGTCTGGCAAATGAAACAAAATTCGAGTCCAGGGATGTCAGTGATCCTTTGATGATGACAAACGAGAATCCCCAAATCAGCGAGACGAAAAGAAGGCAAAACATAATTGAGCTCTTTGAGCCTTTTTGAAATTACCCTAAGACTCAAAGGCTCAAAGATTGAATGCTTTCATTTAAAGACGCAAACTTCAAGAACGAGGTCCTTATAGGACTGGCCCGTGGTGGTGTCAATCGTGTCAACAATTCTCACGATTCTGACCTTTGCATAGTTTCCCAGGTCAGTGCGCACTGCAAAAGTAAGATAGGGCTGCAGATTCGAGCCGCTCAAATCGAAATCCTCGGTAGAGTAAGCGCCCAGGGCTTTTAGTGAAGGCAGCGAGATCCGGTCAAAAGCGGCATCATCAGAGATAACGCCAAGGGATGCCAGTGCAGCGCCATTGTATGGGCTCAGGTATCTTCTAGTAGTGTCATCTGCACTATACCCGTATTCGAGGTCCCATGGATAACCTTCCGTACCGTCGTTGTTTTTGAAGTAATCCACTACAAAGCCATCGATATCCAGTGGCGTAAATGTAAATGGATAGTTGCTTGTCGGGGACTGCAACAGAACCATATTTGTGTTTCTTCGCAGCGATTCCTTGTCCACTGCTGCCAGAGTCGCATATTGCGGACCGTTCACTGCCGCTGTTTGCAACAAACCCAAGAGCCCAACGGGACCATAGGCAACGATTTCAGCCATTCCCTTGAACGTTTTAATACCGGGAAATAGATTCTCGTCCAGGAATTCAGATCTTTTTTGTTTATTGGCGAGAGTAAAATTTACGGAGTTTCCGTATTGTGTTCCGTCGGAATTGTAGAGTGTCAAGATAATGGGATTGACAGTGCCGGCCAAATTGACGATTGCCAGCCCGGAATCGATCGATGGCAAATCTATTTGGATAGGTATGGTCGCAACGGCTGTAGGTTGCGGCACCGAGACTGCAACTGTCTCCTCCACGACACCTGAAGCCGCCGTGATAGAGTAAAATACGGTAATCGCTAAAACATAATCGTCCGAATAGCTGGAGGTTCCTGTTTCTTCATCATCAATTATTGCATACCCTGGACCAGACTGACTTACTCCGGACGTTTGCAGGCGAAGGGTTTGCCTCGGGCCAACAGATAGTTGGAAGACACTGTTCGTGCCTAAATTTGTCTGCAGGGTCCATGGAGTTCCGTCGTTTTTATAAAACTTCAGCCACATATTGCTGATGGACACTCGCGGGCTGACATT
>JBEKKY010000134.1:0-8936 GCA_050010475.1 Acidobacteriota bacterium
TGATGCTGCCACGCGCGCAAACCAGAGGATATCCGCTCTCTTTCACAGTCAATCCGGGCGCAGGGGCGCCAGCGGCTTTTCAAATAACAGCCCGGCTTCGGGATGAATTCGGCGTTTTGCTGGAGGAACAGACTTTCACCGGCGGGTCGTTGCCATTAATAGCACAACTGGCTTTGCCTTATTTAAAGGCAGGCGTTCACTATCTTGAATTGACTGTTGCATCCAGCGATGGAAACGAGACATGGCCAACCCAATCTTTTAGGGTGACGGATCGGCGCTCGATTAAGACGCTGACTGTAACGCCCAGAGGATTTCCGGCTGGACAGCCTGTACGGGCGCATATCTCCTTCGGCGCAGTCACCGGACCGGAAACTGCTCTGGAGCTTATGGTGCTGGATGCGTTCGACCGAGTGGCCGCCTGGACAACCGTGCCTGTGAAAGAGGGAAAGAGGGAGCTGAATCTGGCGGTGGATTATCCCAATCCTGTTTCTGTGGGGAATACGCTGCTCGTTACGTTAAAAGATCGGTCAGGTCCGTTGTCCTGCGCCTGGACAAATTTTTTTGCGCAGCCAATCGATGAATATGAGCGATTCCCATCAGTAATCTTGGGCGGAGGCGGAGGCGGGTACCTCGATCGATTCCTCTATCGCAACCTTCGGCGCGCCTTTTTCACCAGCATCCTCAACGGGACAGTGATCGATCGCTGCGATTTCACTTCCGTGCCCGCCGCCACTTATCTCCAGTTGACTGCAAGCAAGGATGGGCGCACGCTCAACTGGCTGATGGGTCCGAAAATTCTCGATCCCGTCAAGGAGGACGCATCCATCTACAATCCTGCCGTGCAGAGGGAGCTGACGCGACAGCTTCAGGAATCTGTGGACAAAAATGCCGACAAAGGCGTTTTTGTTTACAATCTCGGCGACGAAAACGGATTCAGCTATGACGGTGGAAGCGGCCCGTTTGAGGTTGAGGCATTCCGCAAATTTTTGCAGGAGCGCTACGCGGGCGATTTGTCGCTGCTCAACGCCTGTTGGGCTACATCTTATCACTCCTGGGCTGATGTTCAGCCCGTGCCGAATGCCGAAGCAAAACGGCTCAAACGTGCCGCACCCTTTGTCGACCGCTGTCTCTTTAACGATGAAGCTTACGCGGAATTGTATCATTTCGCCGCGCAGGCGCTCCGGACGCGGGATCCGGGCGCGAAAACCGGCGCGGAAGGCTCGCAACCGGGTGATCTGGAACGCACGATCGCCGACCTGGATTTTTGGACGCCCTACACCGATCGAGTGAATAGGTATTTGCAGAAATCCACCGAACAAAAGCGTCTGATTTCGGGTAACTGGTGGGGAGGCTATGTCGGCGCATGGGCACGCCCGCGGGATCCCGTGGAAGGCGGGAAATATCTGTGGGAACAGCTGCTGAGCGGGTTTGCCAATTCGAGCTGGTGGTTCATGACGGAAGGGGTGGAAGGCTTAGTAAATCCGGATCTGAGTTTTGCCGATTATTTCGTGACGGGCAGCCTGCCTTTTCTGCGTGAAATATGCGACGGTATCGGGCAGCAGATCAACGAGACAGAGTTCGACAATCCCGGCATCTACGTCTACTATTCCCAGCCCAGCATTCATGCCTCGAAGGTAATCACGGCTTTCGGCGATACCGCGCGCAGCGTTGATTCAGCATTGGCATTGCTGGAGGATATCGGCCAGTCGCCACGCATCCTCACTCCGCGCCAAGTCGCGAATGGCCAGCTCACCCCCGCCCGTGTGAAACTCCTGATTTTGCCCACAACACTCGTGCTAAGTCCGGAAGAGGTCAGGCAAATTGAGCAGTATTTGAAATCCGGCGGACGTGTCATTGCGGATATTGCACCCGGTATTCTGGGCGCGCACGCGGAGATCCTCAATTCCGGCAGCCTGGATGCTCTTTTTAACATATCACGTGCACGTCCGGATTCCGCGAGCACAAAGCCGGCCCAACTCGAAATCAACGGCACACGCTTCAACGGTGCTGTGCTTGATTCCTCGGTTCGCAATCTTTCCGGAACAGGGCAAATTTCCATGATCGTCAAACAGCGCGGGAAAGGTCAGGCGGTTCTGCTGAACTTCAGCCTCGACTCCGCGCGGCAATCCTTGGCGCCTGCGAGTGCGGATGCATGGCATTCCTGGTGGCGCGAGCAGTTGTCGGCGGCCGGCGTGAAATCCTGGGCCCGGCTAGAAGGAACATCCGGGCGATTGACCCGATTTGTTGCGCCGGACTTGGCGCTGCTCGGCATCATGCAGCCGAAGCGCGATGCCACAGGCCAGGCAAACCTGCGCTTTCTCGACGGCCCCCACGAAGTCTATGACGTAATCGCTGGACGGTATTTGGGAAAAACCGATCGAATCTCCTTTAATCCGGGGCAACGGATGAGCCGGCTGTATGCACTGATGCCGGTAAAAGCCCCTCCACTCACCCTGAAGCTCGCCGGTTGCACAGCTGGAGAGTCCATTGCCGGTCAGGTCGATCTCGCCGCCAATATTCCTTCAGGTCAGCGCCGAGTTCTGCGCGTTGCCACCGTGGACGCGCTCGGCCACGAGCGGCTTGACCTGCGCCGTTATCCGCGTGCCGGCTCGCGAACGGTGCATTTCACGATTCCGACGGCGTTCAACGATCCTGCTGGCGAGTGGACCGTCACCGTGACCGACATTGTGACCGGACAGCGTGCTTCAGCGCAGATTCACGTGAAAGCCGCTCCCTGTTGCGTGACAATACCGTATCCCTGGAAGACCGACGTTGGATTGACTCCCTATCCGGAAAAATAAAGCCGTTCAATCGCAACATTCAGAGAGTTCGCAGCACTTTCTCCTATAGAGCGCAATCCGCCTGGACGGCCAACAATTCCTACGATCTTGATGGGAACAGCCGATATGGCTATAGAGGCTGGCTTGCCATGCCTCTGTTTTCAGGCGCCACGTGGCGTTTGTCGCCTGGGATGCCCTTGCGGAAGCCAACCACCCGAGACCCGATGAAATCAAACACTATTCTGAGAAGACTCTCGTTAGCCGTCAGATTAATCCTGGTCTATCAGAATGCCTACAGGTTTTTTCTTCAGTGGCTGGGATGGACAAGTCCGAAGCCCTTTATCGTATATAAGCTTTGGAATGGAATGAAATATAAGTGTCGAAGCAACGCCAACGACTTTGGAATTCTCAACGAAGTAGCTCTGCAAAAGGTGTACTTCCGGCATAATTTCAACAATATCAATAAAGATTCGATCGTCGTGGATTTCGGCGGACAAGCCGGCTCGTTTGCGATTTACATTGCTTACACAACCGGGGCTACCGTGTATACCTTCGAACCCGAGAAAGAAAACTATCAGCTCCTTCTCGAAAATATACGGTTGAACGGATTGGAGCACCGGATCATTGCCACCAACAAGGCAATCAGTCTGACCGATGCTCCCAGGACCTTCTATCTGAGCCCTCATGATAACAAGGGCGTTCATTCCTTTTATTACAAAGGGGCGCGCACTGCTACTGTGGAATGTATCCGGCTGGATCAAGTGCTGGATCTTATCGGCGACAGGCCGATTCATCTCCTGAAAATCGATACTGAAGGGGCAGAGCACGAATTTGTCACTTTGGGACAACGAGCCTTCTTTCAAAGAGCGCAAAACCTCGTGATGGAGTATCACTGTTCCGGGATCGTCCAAAATAATCGGAGTCTGGAGAGTTTGATCGATACCATCCAGCAGATTGGATTTCACGTGGAGGCAGAAGGAGATCCGGAGAACGGAATTATTTATGCCAGCCAAAATCTCGTGGACGACACTGCCCGTGTGAAGATGAAACTCCACCCCTGCGTCCAATAGCAAGAACAACATATTACCTCTTCCCTTCAAACAGAGACTCTCCCCTTTTCACCAGTTTAGCTTTCGCTAGAGCCGCTATTGTTCCGGCGAAAAGGGGAGCATCCCCAATTGAAGGGAGAAGGATTGAATCCATTCTAAAAAAGGGTTAGGCTCCCAACACATCTCCTCTGAGTTTCGGAGAGGCTCCTGGGCTTTAAACAAATTCATAAATGCAGGAGACAACGGCAATGAAGCATCCGTGGTTAATCGTTATAGCGGGGGTAAGCCTGGCGGGCGCGGCCATGGCCTCCGAGATGGTAGTGAACTTCAGCGGCACCTGGGTCCTTGATCCGGCTCATAGCGAATTGGTGAATAAGCGCGCGGACATTCGGAAATTGGATGTCACGACAAACAGAGGATACAGTGTCGGAGGAAATGAGGGGAGCAGCCGGCCTGAGGAATTATCCATGCACCCAGCAGAAATCCTTACGCTTTCGATCCTGCAAACCGACAGCGAAATGCAGACCATGCGGCAATTTACAACGGAGGGCCAAGCGCAGGCGGTCGCTCAGAAATTCGCTCTGGACGGCAGCCAGTGCCTCAACGTCGCTTCAGATGGCATGGGCGAATTCGTGTCCAGAACCAACTGGAAAAATGGCAAGCTGATCATTTCCGGCACCCAGACCATAACACAGGGGGGACAGAGCATCGAAATTTCCGTAACGGAGGAGTATTCGATATCCAAAGACGGAAAGAAACTGACCATTAAGACGACGAGTATCACTGGGGAGGGAATCACAACCCTAAAGCAGGCATTCAATAAGCACTAAAGCCATCACGCGGAGGCGCGGAGCCCGACTCATTTCTCTCCGCGTCTCCGCGTGATATTTAGCCCAGCTTGTTTTTGCTCTTCAGCGCGTCTGCGACCTTCCTGAGATTCATCTTTTCGAGAGTTGGGCGAGTCGGATAGCCGTTTTCGGGATTATAGCCTTCAAACTTATAGAACCTCGTCTTAAAGTCTTCGACTTTTGCCCGGTCCAGCTTCCGGCCGACGCCTTTGTCGTACTTCCACTTGCCGTCGATGTACATCGTCATATCGTGCCCCCGGCTCGGCCTGTCGTAAATATAGTCGGGGAACACTTCCATGTTCCGATGTCTGCCCTGCAATACCCAAATAGACCGATCCAGAGTATAGATCTTATGTCCTACTTCCATGTAGTCGGCGAAGGTGAGATTCTTTCCGGTAACGGCATTCCAGAATTTAGGTTCGGCCTGAGGCGTTGGCCCTCTCCTGTCCGCCGTGTTGTTTGTGATGCACATCGGCCATCGCCAACCGCAAAAACCGCCGGCGCCGACCCAGAATTTTTCATAGTGCTTGATCCATGCGACCTGCTTGACTTTGGAATCCGAGTAAATCCCGGTAGGCCCGTCGCTGTGATCCACCATGAACACGTCCCCCTGGTAGGGTTCCATCGCGTCGGTATACAGCTTTGCGCACTCTTCGGCTGTCAGGTAAGGAGATCCTGACCAGGCCATCCAGTGGATAGGATAGTTGGACATCATGTGCAGCATAAGGTCGCGCTCTCCGAGGAGAGAGCCGAATCCCCATTCCGCCTCGATGGCCGGATCATAATGATTCGCGGTTCCCCAGTAGGCTAAACTCAAGGTGCCGCTGTTGACATCCTGCTTATACCGCCCGATTTTCTCCGCGAATCTGGCGCAGCCCTCGGCCAAATCGTTGCCGATTCCCTGGCGCAGCGCGATTTGCCGCATAAGGGCTTCGGCGTATCCAAAAGTTCCGGCCTGATCCAGAGGCAGATTGGTATCGACCTGCTTCCCTTTTCCGAGGACGCCTTCTCTTGCGAGACTTTGGACGTAACTCATGAGGGGCATTAACTGCCAGTGGCCCAAACCGAACCTTTGCATCAAATCGTTGCCCTGCCGCGTAAACTTCATTGATCCATCAACATTGATCACCATCGTGCCTGCGCAGACTGATTCGTTGCTGTCGCCGCTGGCCAATCGCATGCGGCAGCCTCTGGGGCACGAGGCGCAGGCGGTGGCGCGCGCCGGTATAAGCGGCATCTCGCGGTTGAGCACATTTCCGCCGCTGGGCCGGCCGCTGATCAGGCTGTAGGGCCCACCGCCCTCGAATTTGTCGGCATCCCGAGGATTGTCCACATTCCACTGGAACTGGCGGAACCAGAGCCTGGCTTTCATAAACGCCTTGGGATCAGCAATAGGAACGTCGCCGGAGCCAATGGCGCTGATCGCCTTCAGCTTTTTGGAGCCGAAGACGCCTCCAAAACCGCACAGCGCTGCCTGGGATCCCGGGCCGTGGAGGAGACAGCCGAGGCGGCTTTTATTTTCTCCGGCCGGTCCGCAGCAGACGACCGCCGGTATCTGGGTGGTAAAGCAATTTTCAGCCAACTCCGCCCATTCGCCGTATCGCAGACTGGGGATTACGCGCCGTGAAATTTCTTCCTGAGTATCCCAGGTGTCCATTCCCCAGATTCCCTTGGCGCTTTCGATCTTCACTTTGTCGTTGACGATATTGATCCATACGGGCTCAGCCGAAGCCCCTTCCACGACGATGCCGTCCCATCCGGCGAACTTCAGTTGCGCGGTGAAGCGTCCACCGAAGTTGCTGTGTCCAAACCATTCAATGGGATACAGCATCGGCCCAAGGCCTTGCACCTCGCATCTTCCGGAGCCCGGCATAAATGTGCCGGAGAAGGGGGATGCCATCATGATGATGAGATTCCTTGGGTCGAAGGCCTCAAACGGCAATTGGTCCCCGACCAGATCGAAGAAAACAGCGGAACCTATCCCGTGCCCGCCGCCGAACTCCTCATACTTCGAAGTATCGATTGTGCTGATCGCCTTTGTGGTCAGGTTGACTCTCAATATTTTTCCGGTGTATCCGCCTGTCATCACTCACCTCCTCCTACTTTCCATTCGAGGCTTTTCGTCGGTACGACCGTACTGTTATCCACCAAACCAAGATTTATCCAATGATCGTTCCGCAGATTGACATCGTAACCTTCCGTCTGTTCCTGATCGGGAGTCTGGCTGACGAATTTGATGGCCATCATCGGACAGGCTTCGACACAGGCTTGCTTGCCGCCCGGGCCCCCCTTTTCATCCCAATAAGGACTATCGATGCACAAGTCGCACTTGGAGGATTTTCCCGTGCCGTTGATGACAACCCAGACAGGCCGGTGCGGCTGCTGGGGACACATTTTGATGCAGGTCTTGCAGCCGATGCATTTGTTGCTGTCGATTTTTCGAACATTGCCGTTTGCCGTGTCCACGAAGGCCGCGCCGACCGGGCAATTCTGTACGCAGACCGGCGCCACACATTGCCGGCAGGGCGCCATCTTGATGTCGTTCGGAAATTTGCCCCAGGAGTCCTGCATGATCTGAATGCGCGAGCGCGACGGGTTTTGGACTCCATAGTGGATCAGCGAACAGCTGAGCATGCAGGTTGTGCAGCCTGCGCATTTCTTGCTGTCGTAAACCAAATAGCCCTTGGATGCCGGATAGGAAGTCCCCGCGGCCGCAGGCGCTGTTGCAGCAACTCCTTTTGCGGGGGTTGTTGCGATCAACGCATCGACGGCGACAACCGTTCCTCCGGCGACCAGAAAGTCTCGTCTGGATAATCGCTTTTGGGAGGCTTTCCTTTTTTCACTATTTTTATCTTCAGACATAGATTAACTCCTTGGGATAGGTCCTGGGAGCGCGGGCGTCCCGCCCGCATGCCGGCACATCCGGCGTTTGCGGCCGAGCCGGCCGCGCTCCCAGGGATTCTGTCTCAGTACCTAAGGTTGAGCGGCATCCCAACCGGAAGGGGTTCCGCGCGGCATTGCAAGCATGAATGCTTCGACTGCATGAATCTGTCCGTCATAAACTTTGAAAGCCTCCCAGACTATCAGCGACTGCTTGTCGGCTTCAGGACCAACTCCCATTGAGTTCTTGCCAAAATCCATCCGGATCCAGACAATGCCCATTTCTTCGTCCACAGCCGCTACGCGGCTCGTTATTTCGAAAAGAGTTGGGATGGGCTGCGTTTTGAGATTCTCGCAAGCGGGGCGCATCATACAGCCCTTGCCGGCGGTTACATAACCGTTCTCAATTCGGTAGGAATCGGGCGAGAATGGCGTATCCGCTTTAACAAAGCTCCCTAGCCTCAATCCCTCAGGATATTTCAGTCCGATTCGAATGGCGTCTTCCCTTGAATTGAGTTTATCCTTGGGAGGAACCAGGTTCATCGCCTCCCTTGTGGCTTTCAGCTCCGTTGGATTGGAAAACTTCCCGCCTGGCTCAATCCGGGTCACCTGAGTTTCGATCTCGGTGATCTTTTTGTCGACTACCTTTAGCCGAACCAGAAGCAATACGATATTCTTGCCTTCTTCGATCACCGAATGAGTCCCGGCGACTCCCTGCCGCACATCGATAATGTCCTGACGGTAAGGAGTGAGCGTCGATGCCGTTTTCCAGATACCTTCTCCAAGTTTCAGATCGACGGTGTTTTCAGTGAACCGCACTTTGTCGGATACAGGCAAGTTTCCGGGTTTGTGGGCAATCAGAGCATTCAGGTACTGTGTCATGAACCCGCGGAGGCATTCGCGGTCGCAAGACTGTCTGGCGGCATTTGTCGGTTGAACAGCGGGCGCTGCCCTGAGGGCTTCGTGCCCGGATATCGCAAAAAGGCTGCCGATCAATGCCACTAAAAAAACTAGACGCATAGCGGTTTTCATATCCTGTTTCTCCTAGGATCCGTTATCGGATGCACGGTTGCCCTATTCTAAAGCCCGCGCAGACCGGGAAGCAATCAAGATTCAATTCAAAAGCAGAACCAATACCCATCCATACCGTTTGCGGGATCGAGTGCACTTCTGTTTTTACGGAGACAGGAATGAGTGAGTGGCGGAAATGGGAGACTCGAACTGAGCCGGCAACACGTCAAAAAGAAGGGAAAAGCGATTTCTATACAGAGCGTCACAAATGAATGCTCATATGGCAGTAAGGCCCGAAGGGCCGAAAGGCAATAGGCCCGGCCGTCAGGCCGGGATAGGCTTGCGAAGCGATAGAGCGCTGAAGGCGC
>JBEKKY010000135.1:0-8925 GCA_050010475.1 Acidobacteriota bacterium
ATGAAGGCGCGAGCAAGCTTGCGCACTTCCAAAGGCTTCGGTTCTGCGGTTAGCTTTAAAACCGGAGGGGTCTGGAGACCTGCCCGCACATGTCCGCGTATTGCGTTAGGGAACAATGGGCTTGATTACATCGCTTTTCGGGGCGGCAAATGGAATCCATGTTTCGCTGTCGAGGACGTAATAGCCGAAAATAATTCCATTATTGCTGATTTTCCCGGCTACGGTTCGATGGGCGTTCTCGAATTGGACCCGGTAGAAAGTGCCATCGGGCGCCCTGTAGAATCCATTGCCTTTGAATATGGGATCGGCCGCATCATGCGGGCGTTCCGTGCAATCATAGTTGCCGACGATCTCATCGCGATCATTGATCCCGTTCGGCTCGGTATGAAGATAGGAGCGAGCATCCGGGCAAGGATTGGATGGATACTGAATGTCCGTTACCCATTGCCCTTGCGAATTCATGAGAAACCCGATTTTTGTACTCGACGGGTTCTTCTCATAAAAGCCAACTGCCTTGCCCGAATCGCTGATATCGGTGAATTCGCCCTGCCCGGATACGGAAGGAGTTTTGAAAATCCAGAAATGACCGTCCGGTTCACGAACGAACGGATATTTTTTTTCGGGATCATCCAGTGCGCAAAGTCCGACTACCTGGCCCCGGCTGTTCATTCCTGCCGCACTCAGAAGCGATACGTGCCTTCCTTCAATCTTGCCATCCCTGGGATAGATGTTGTCCGCGCATAAGCCCTGAGGGCATTGGCTGGCCGGCTCGGTAACGACCAGTCCCGACCGGTTGTTTCCGGTGGACGGCAGCGATTTATTCGAGCCATAACAGGGAAGCGCTCCGCTAAGCTGGGAAATAACAATAATAATTCCTGAAACAATTGCAAATACCCAGAATGGTTTTCGCGATGAGAGCATTACCTGGACCTCCAAACCTTGTTCAACCATTGAAAAGACACACATGGATAAGGGCAAAAACCTGGCCATGTTGCGTCCGGATCCCAGGAGGATCAGGTTAACCGGCTGGTGTTATTGGATTTGAAAAAAATGAGCCGGCCCAAAGGCGGATGGAAAGGGATTGAATTCTGTAAATCTTGCCGACACTTCTGTAAACTGCACCGACACCGGCGGAACTCGTCCGGGGCGCTCCCGGAGGCTCAATTTGTGTTGACAATTCTTTACACTCTGGATTATTTAACTTTCACCTTTGGTAATTTTTCTCTCAGTTCATTTTTTGAAGCTGCGTTTATCATTCGTAGGAGCCTGTCTGATCCTGCAAATTCTTGTGGTCAAGCGATGAGGGGGCATGGATGTCTATTGCGATTGTGGGAATGCTTGATGAAAGGGAGGATGCTCTCAGAATCATCAAGGATTGCATTGAAGAAAGAGGCCACAAAACCTGCCTGATTGACATCAGTATCGGAACGGGGGCGATTGTTCCCACACTCAAGCCCGATGTCCGCTGCGAAGAGCTGGTAGCACTGGCTGGAAAAAGCGCCGGGATGTCGGGGGAACCACCGGCATCCGTCATGACGGAAGGTCTGAGGGCGAAAGTGACGGCCCTTCATGGAGCCGGTGAGCTTGAAGGGATCATTGCCATCACAGGGATGACCGGCGCGCTCATCTCGCTGCCGGTCATGAGAGAATTGCCTTTTGGAATTCCCAAACTCCTCATCTCAGGCGCGACGATCATGCCCGTTCACGCCGCCCAGTTCTCCAGTTATTTCGCGCTCCGGGATATCACGATCATGCATACGGTGGTCGACACGGTGGGCATGAATCCGCTGGTACGGACATTAGCTGTTAACGGCGCGAACGCCATTTCCGGAATGGTTGAGGGTCGTGGATTTTCTCTCAAAGAAGACAAGCCCTCGATTGCCATAACGGAATTCGGATTCTGCGACAAGGGGGCGCATCACATCCGCGAAATCCTGAAGCGAGACTATGAGCTGGTGTCGATTCACGCCACGGGTGTCGGGGACAAGGCTGCAATGGACCTGGCGCCGCAAGGCATTTTCAAAGCCTTTATCGACCTGGTTCCCGGCGCATTTGCCGAACACCTTCTGGGCGGCAATCGAGGAGTTGCCGGCCCGGGCCGTTTGGATCTGGCGTCAAACCTGATGATCCCATATATCTTTTGTCCGGGCGGATTTGACATGATCAGCTGTGGCCCAATTCAAAGGAAAGATAAGGACGATCCTCTCTGGTCTTCCAGGAAACTGGCTGAAAGAAAACTCTACTTACAGGACAGCGCAAGGGTGCAGGCCAGGATGAATCCTGAAGAACTTCAGCTGGTGGCGTTTGCCGCCGCCGAAAAACTGAACGGATATCAGCGCAAGGCAAGAGTCAAAGTGGTCATTCCTCTGAGAGGATTTTCATCCCTCAGCGTGGAGGGAGGTCCGCTTCACGATCCCGATTGCGACAAGGTTTTTCCGTTTGCGCTGAAGAAGCGCCTCGATCCTGAAATCAGCATTACTGAAGTGGATTCGGATATCAACAGTCCGCAGTTTGCGAGGGCGGTGGCTCAGGCGCTGGTTCAGGCGTTCGAGGCATGCGAAGGATGAATTATTGAGCCATCGGGGTCGGGGTCGGCATCGGAATCGGGATCGAAAAAGTTGAATTCGACCCCGATTCCGACCCGGACCCCGATTGCTTAGATTTAGGGAGTGCAATGAATAAGATCGAATTCGTCGATCAAACGATACGGGACGCCCAGCAAAGCCTCTGGGGTAATATGATGAGGACTGAACATATTACCCCGATAGCGCGCGTCATGAATAGAGTCGGCTACCGGGCTATCGCAACCGTCGGGTCCCAGGCGTTCACGATCGAAGTGCGCAACCATAATGAGGATCCTTGGGAAAGAATCAGGACTCTCTCCCGTCTAATGCCCGAAACCTGCCTGCGGGGCTCCTATCAGACGGCGAGCCTTTCGTCGTTTGATCTCAGTACTCCACGCAGCGTTATCGAATTATGGATCCGGAGATCGGTCGCCAACGGGATCAGAAGTTTCTGGATCTGTGACTACCAGGAAAACATGCCGCGCTTCCGCCATTTTGCGCAGATCGCCCGGGCCGAGGGGGCGGAAGTTGTCACCGCGTTGATGGTTACCTCCAGCCCCGCCCATACCGATGAACATTGGGCGCAAAAAGCCTGCACGATCGAGGATGCGAAGGACTGCATTGACCGGATCATGATCGAGGACGCTTCGGGGGTCATGACGCCTGAACGCACGCGCCAACTGATTTCAATCGTTCGGCGGAATACTTCAATACCGCTCGAGTTTCACTGCCACTGCAATTCGGGACTGGCGCCGTTGTGTTACTTGGAAGCCATTCAGGCGGGCGTGACGACTCTCCACACGGCTGTTTCTCCCCTGGCCAACGGCACTTCGCTTCCAGCGGCGGAATCCATCCTCAAGAATGCCCGGCACTTGGGCTTCGTCACGGATATCGATGAAGACGCGCTCGCAGCTGTGGCGGCGCATTTCAAAAAAATCGCTGCGGAGGAAAACCTGCCGCTCGGCGCCCCGCTGGAATATGATCTTTTCCATTTCGAGCATCAGGTGCCCGGCGGAATGATGACGAACCTGACGCGCCAGCTGCGTGAAGTGGGGATGGAACACCGCCTCGGCGAAATTCTTCCCGAGGTCATCAGGGTCCGAAAGGAGTTCGGATATCCCGTAATGGCCACGCCCTATTCGCAAATTGTGGGCGCGCAGGCGGTCGAAAACGTGATTTCAGGCGAAAGGTACAAAAACGTTACCGATGAAGCCATCAAATATGCACTGGGGTACTACGGCAAACCGGTAGTCCCGCTTGATCCGAATGTAATGGACCGGATCATGAGCCTGCCGAGAACGAAAGAATTCCTGAACTGGAAACCGGAAGGGTATCTCAGGTCCGTTGAGGAACTGCGCAATGAAATCGGCCCGGAGCTGTCGGACGACGATCTCCTGCTCAAAATTCTGATTCCCGGCAAACCGATCCAGCGTAGCCAATCCGGGGAAAAAGCCGGCACTCCAGCCGCGCAGGCAGCTGTCGCTTCCTCTCCGGTCGCCGGGCGATTGGGTTTTCCCAGCCAGTTTCAAGTGGATGTCGACGGCGATGTGTTTAATGTCAAAATCTCTCCAGTCTGGAGCAACGAGCAAAAATCGGCTGCGGCAGAAATGCCGGAACCCGAGCGGGAAAGCCAAATCCCTGAGGGTGCTGTTCTGTGCGGAATGGCCGGATTGGTCCTCTCGATCGAGGTAAAAGCTGGCGACCGTGTCGGTGAAGGGGACCTATTGGCCACAATCGAAGCGATGAAGATGAGAAGGCGCATCCTCGCATCCCGAAAGGGAGTGGTGAAGGAGGTTCGGGCCAGAGAAGGAGAAATCGTAAACTCAGGGGACGTTCTGGTGGTTCTGGAATGATCAAGAAGATTTTGATCGCGAATCGAGGCGAAATCGCTGTTCGCGTCATGCGGGCGTGCCGCGAAATGGGAATTCCTTCGGTTGCCATCTATTCGGATGCCGACCAGGATTCCTTATTCGTCCGGTATGCCGATGAAGCGCATCGGATCGGTTCATCTCCGGCCTCCCAGAGCTACCTCAATATCGAGAAGGTGATTGAAACCGCCCGGCAATCGGGCGCGGATGCGATTCATCCTGGATACGGTTTCCTTGCCGAGAATCCCCGTTTTGCTTCGGCCTGCGAAGTGCAGGGGATCACGTTCATCGGTCCATCCAGCCGGGTTCTTGAACTTGTCGGCGACAAGGTAGCCGCGCGGCGGGAGATGGTGAAAGCGGGGATCCCCGTCGTTCCGGGCACGAATGAGTGCGTTGTTGATTTTGGCCGTGCCGGAGATATTGCGCGTGAACTTGGATATCCCGTAATTATCAAGCCCTCCGGAGGGGGAGGGGGCATCGGGATGACGATCGTCGCAAATGAAGCGGAATTAAAGAAAGCGCTGCAGTCCACGCAGGCAATTGCGATGACGACATTCGGCCTCGGCGAAGTCTATATAGAAAAATACCTGCCCAATCCGCGTCATATCGAATTCCAGATCCTCGCCGACTCGCAGGGGAAAGTCGTGCATCTCGGCGAGCGGGAATGTTCGATCCAGCGAAGGCATCAAAAGCTGATCGAGGAATCTCCCTCCACGGCGCTCGATCAGGAGCTGCGGGACAAAATGGGGGGCATCGCCGCGCGCGCCGCCGAATGCGTGGGATATCATGGGGCAGGCACCGTTGAATTTCTCTTCTCGAATTCCCAATTCTATTTCCTGGAAGTGAATGCCCGGATCCAGGTGGAGCATCCTGTAACCGAGATGGTCACCGGCATCGATATCGTGAAGGAGCAGATACGGATCGCATCGGGATCGCCGCTCAACATAAAACAGGAGGACATTGCGATTGCCGGCAGCGCAATTGAATGCCGCATCAATGCCGAGGATCCTTTAAATGACTTTGCCCCCGCGCCCGGTAAAATCAAGGCATACCATTCCCCGGGTGGACCTGGGATCCGGGTTGATAGCGGAGTGTGCAGTTCCTCCACAATCCCTCCCTTTTACGACCCGATGGTTTCAAAGCTAATAGCCTGGGGCAGCGACCGGGATGAGGCCATCAGCAGGATGCGGCGAGCGCTCTATGAATACGTCCTCATCGGAATCAAGAGCAATATTCCATTCCATCTGGCGGTAATGGCAAACCGGCGCTTCGCAAAAGGGGAACTGGGGACTCATTTTATCGACCAGGAAACTACCTTGATGGAGGACATCAAAGCAGTCACGGAACAGGAAAACCGGCTGCAGGAAAAGATGTCCCATTTTTGTGATGATAAAAAAAGAGTCGCAGCAATCGCTGTCGCGGCAGGCCTGGCGATGAGCCGGAGACAGAGTCCCTAATCGCGGTCGGTATCGGTATCGCTATCGTGATTTGGGTTTCGACTGTCGATAGCGAAACCGATTGCGATGCCGATTCCGATACCGATTTCTTTGGAGGATATATGGCCGACAAACCAAGAGTCCTGATGGTTGTTACGCTGGATACCAAGGAAATGGAGGCCCGATTTCTCCGGCAATGCCTCGAGGACAATGGAATAGAGGTTTACTGCCTCGACGCGAGCATTCGCCGCACCGTCGTTGGCGATTCCGACATCACGCCGGACCAGATTGCAGCCGCAGTCGGGAAGACAATGCCTGAGATTCGGGCTTTGAATCACGAAGGGAAGTGCCTGGCAATCATGATCGAAGGCGCCATCAAGTGCGCGCATGAACTGCACGAACGTGCCGGGATCAACGGGATCATCGGGGTGGGAGGATCTTTAGGGACTTCCTTAGCCACAGCGGTCATGCGAACCTTTCCGTTCGGTCTGCCCAAATTGATGATTTCGACTATGGCGTCCGGCATGGTTCGGCCGTTTGTCGGCACTAAGGATATCATGATGTTCCATTCGGTCTGTGACGTGACGGGCTTGAATACGATTACCCGTTGCGTGTTTCAGAATGGAGCACGGGCGATTGCCGGCATGGCTCACGGCTATGCGCCGCCAAAGGGTTCGGGCAAGCCTATCGTAGCGATCTCCAGCCTCGGCACCACTGAAAAATGCGGCATGGCAGTTCGCAAATCGCTGGAACAGATGGGATTTGAAGTGATGGTTTTTCATACCCAGGGTACCGGCGGAGTCGCAATGGACGAGGCGATCCGCGACCAGGATGTATCGGTTGCGATTCATCTTTCTATTATCGAGGTCAGCGATTTCCTGAAGAATGGTCTCTTCAGCGGAGGACCGGATCGGTGCAAAGCGTCGCTCGAGAAAGGAATCCCGACTATTTTCGTGCCCGGCAATATCGATTTTATCGTCGCCGGACCGGTCGATGACGCAAACTTCCAATACCGTGAAAGGCGGTATCACGTTCACAATGCGATGTTGACGGCGGTGAGGACGAATGCGGACGAATTCAAATTGATAGCTGAATATGTGGCGGGGCTCATCAAAGAGGCAAAGGGACCTGTGGTTTGCCTTATTCCGCTGCTCGGATTTTCTGCCCACGACAGTCAAGAGGGGCATCTGCACGACCCGTCACTCCCTCCGGTTTTTGCTGAGCACTTAAAAAAGATGATCCCCGCAGGAGTGCCTGTGGTTGCCCTTCCGTATCACATTAATGACGAGCAGTTCGCAAGGAAGATAGTCGATCAGGTCATTGCCTTTGAAACGCAAAAACGGTGACAGCCACCGATGTCCCAATTGCGGAAGTCTTGGGGATTTCACCAGGCCTCCCCGCAATTGGGACATCGGTGGCTGTCACCGTTTTTACTCTGAGATAATCGCGCTGGCGGGGCACCAGTATTCCGTCGATACGCAGGTCCCGCAGTCATTACATTTTTCCGGGTCGATGTGGACCGGCTGAAGGATCAGCTCGTCAAACGGCTCCTTTTCGTCCGCAATGATTGCTTCTTCCGGACACCTTGAAACGCAGTACCCGCACTTGAGGCACGCTTTGGTTACTCTATAAGCCATAACGGAATCTCCTCTCTTCCATCAGAAGCCCTCATCCTTCCACATATCCCAGTTGGTCTTTTCCCGAGCTTCCTTGGGCAGCAGCTGCGGGTAGAATTTCTCCGTATGCGTTGCCCCCTGATTGACTTCGATGAAGATCCAGGGCCGGGTCGTCTTCAGCGGCCTCCACGGAGAATGGATGAAGTTCGGAGGGATATAGATGCAGCAGGTGCGGTTGAATACATGCCTTTCCAGTTCGGGACCCAAATGCATTTCGACTTCCGCTCCCAAATCCATCGGGTCATCCGGGTTGGTGCCGATGTGGAACAATAGCTCCGCGTCCTTGTGAATGTGAGGCGGATGGCCGGCATATTGATGTGTCCCGAGCGGTGCTTCGAATCCGGGAAGCACCCAGTGGACAATATAAAAATGACTGCCGCTAATTACACTCTCTTCCATCCGTGACATGACAGGCCGACGTTCGTTCGGCCAGCGCTTTGGATCGTATTCAATGAAATACTTGTCGTACTTGTTCTGAGCCATTTTCGGACTCCTCTAGCGAAGTTTGGGTAGGGCTTATTATATAGAAAAAACGCCACGGATTTCACGGATTTCGATCTGTGGAATCCGTGAAATCCGTGGCGTTTTTGGTTTTTGGATTAATTAACCCTTTTCAATATCTCGAGCAAGAAATTCCAGAACCGCTCGACCGTGTCGATATAGATTTTCTCATCCGGCGAATGCACACCCTCGAGCGTGGGTCCAAACGAGACCATATCCATGCCTGGGACGCGCTCCCCGATGATGCCGCACTCCAGACCCGCATGGATTGCTTTCACCTCCGGGTCTTTGCCGTACAGTGCGCGGAATGCCGATTTCGCGATCCCCAGAATGGGCGAGTCCAAGTCCGGCTTCCATCCGGGATAGGCATCGGTGTGCTGGACCGTGGCGCCGCCCAGTTCGAAAATAAACGAGACACTCTGCGAGATATCGCTGATTTCCGATGCAACAGAACTCCGCTGGCTTGTGGCGGTCCTTATCGTGTCCTTGATCGTCTTGACGACCGCGACGTTGGTGGAGGTTTCGACGAGCCCTGGAATATCCGCGCTCATCCTGATCACGCCGTGAGGAAGCGCAGAAATCGTCTTCATTATTTTCTGCTGCTCGCCTTTGCGCATCACCTTCCATTTTTTTCTGGAATTCAGCTTGGTCGTGCTGACAGAGAGATCGGGTTCCACGGAGGCGAGCTCAGCCCGGACTGTGGCACTCAACTCGCCGGCGATCTTCCCGGCATCTTCCAGCCGTTTTGATGGAACCAGCACCACAGCTTCGCATTCGCGGGGGATGGCGTTGTGCTTGTTGCCGCCGTCAAGAAATGCCAGGCGGGCGCCGATCCTGTCGAGCGCAAGAAGGGCCCGATTCATGATCTTGATCGCGTTGC
>JBEKKY010000136.1:0-8911 GCA_050010475.1 Acidobacteriota bacterium
TCGATCGTCGTGACCTCCAGCAAACGCGGAGAGGGTAAGACAAGCACCTGTGTCAATCTGGCGATCACGCTGGCACAGGCAAATAAGAAAGTCCTTTTGATCGACTGCGACCTGCGCAATCCGAAAATTCACCGGATTCTGGGATTGAATAACAGGGAAGGGATGAGCATGTTTCTCTCCGACGGGTCAAAGCCTTTGACTCATCTGATCGAAGCCACAGCAATCCCGAACTTATATGTTCTACCCGCTGGAAAAATCCCTCCAAATCCCTCGGAGTTGGTCGGGTCGGGCATGATGAAGAAATGCCTGGCGGCCGTATCGCAACGTTTCGATCACGTCCTGGTAGACACTCCGCCTCTTCTCGCCGTGACCGATGGCTCCATCCTGGCCAATATGGTCGATGGGGTCATCCTTGTGATCCGCGGAGGAGATACCACCAAGGAAGCGATCATGCGCTCCAAGAATCTCCTGACCTATGCGCATGCCAGGATTATCGGGACGATGCTGAACAACGTGGATCTGCACACCTGCGAGCCCTATTACTACTCGAGGTATTTCTACGATTACGATATCGAGACTGTCAAGGAAGGCACAGTCAACACTCATCTCCATGGAAGGCACAGACACCCGTCATGAAAAGCAGAATAGGATACCTGGTATATATATTATTCCTCTGCAGCAGCTCTCTTCCGGCGCAGCAGGACATCATCAGTACGCCTACGGGTTCAACTCCTGCGGACATTCTGTTGAAACAAGCCCAGACCAAACAAGATCAACAAAGTTCTTCACAAACTCTCAACGAGCGCATGAAATTTATGGTCAGGATTCCCAAGACCATCACAGATTACCTTCTGGGCCCGGGCGACGTCATTGAAATTACGGTGGTCGGCATTCCCGGATTGGAAAAGAAGCAGTTCACACTGGATGGACAAGGGAATATATTTGTCCCCTATGTAGGGCAGGTTGAGCTTATGGGTCTTAAGCTAAGGGAGGCCGAGACCAGACTCGCCCAGTTGTTTTCGGTTTCATTACTGGAAGACCCTCAGGTGACGATCGGAATAAAGGAGTACCGGAGCCAGTATTATTACGTTGTCGGGGCGGTGAAGCAGACGGGAAAATTTCCCTTGACCCAATCCATGGATATTCTGGATTCACTGGTCATTGCCGGTGGACTCACGGAAAAGGCCAACTCCACCATTAAAATCTATCGCAATCCGCAGCAGCAAGCGTCGGAGACCCCCGATTCCAAATTGACCTCGGAGAATGCGTTATTCCAAAACCCTGCTCCTGCTCCGTTGGAAATCAGCCTGACGGCGCTTTTGGCAAAAGAACAAACCGCAGATCGGGTGCTGTTGTATCCGGGCGACGTTGTCGAGGTGCCGGAGCGCCAGGAAAAAACCTACTATGTTCTGGGCGACATCCCGAAACCCGGCGCTTTCGCGATCGACGCCAGCAAGCACATGAATCTCTCGCTAGCCTTGGCAAATGCCGGCGGCATGCTGAGAACAGCATCGGGGCATAAGGTGGTGATCATCCGCCAAAAAGACAGTGGGGTGTTGCCGGAACAGATCAAGGTGAATGCTTATTCAGTGCTGAAGGGAAACACGAAGGATGTTGATCTCTGCGAAAACGATATCGTTCTGGTGCCCGGATCCTCGAGCAAAACTCTGGGCAAAAACTTCCTCAGCGGAGTGAGCAGTCTTCTTGGAGCCCTGTTTCTTCTTGGGACGCGATAAGCCACCGACTTTATCAGTCTGAATCTTCCAGCTTCGCCGCCGTGAAAACGGCGTTTCCGTTTTGAGTTCACCCATGCAGAATTCCGAGCGCCCGATCGGCGTGCTCATTTTAAATCATAACGGAAGGCAATGGCTCCCCCCCCTGTTCCATTCGATTCGCCAGAACGGATATGGAAGCGTCCACATTTACCTGGTTGATAATTGCAGCACGGACGGCAGCGTCGAGTCCACCCTCCGTGATCATCCCGACGTTACCGTCATTCGCATGCCCATGAACCTCGGTTATTGCATGGCATACAACCTTGCCATGCCGCACGCCTTTGCCCGTGGATGTGAGTGGGTGATCTGGGCGAACAACGACATCCTGCTCGAACCCGGATGTCTGCTGGAATTGGCGAAGGCGGTCCAATCCGATCCCGCGATAGGCGTTGCAGGCCCTGCTTTTCTCTGCTGGGATAACGATGAGCCCAATTACTATATGAAGGGGAAAAATCCCGCCTTGATACCGGCGATGAAAACGCGATCCTCCACCCCGGTGGATGTGGATTGGGTGGAAGGGTCATTTCTCATGGTTAGCCGCGACACAGTCGAGAAATCAGGACCCTTGGACCCGTGCTTTTTTGCTTTCTGGGAAGAAGCCGAGTTCTGCCGGCGTGTACGCTATTCCGGGAAAAGAGTCGTCCTGGTTCCCAGGGCATGGGCCCGACATTACGGAGGGGGTTCATTTTCCGGGGAACCCAGCCGGAAGCTGAGGAATTGGCTCCAAACCAGGAATTTGCATATCTATGCTTTGACCGACCCGAATCGGAGTTTTTCCCGCAACCTCCTGGCTTCGGCGCATCTGCTTGCAGTGGGCATGAAATCGGCCCTGAAGCATTCTCCAGGTTCCGCTCTTCTCGAAATGCACGCTTTTTCAGCGGTGTGGATGTGCCTCCACGGATGGCACAAGAAATGGGTGAATGGCCGCCGATATATACGCCCCGCAACCCTGGACAGGGAATTTGAAGGAATGCGGCCTGTTATTCTGTCTTCACCTTTTCGCGAGCCCGCGCTTGCAAAATAAGGAAATTGTCGTCAGTGCAGTCGTTCCCGTGCGCAATCGAGCCGATCTTTTGATGCGGTGTCTTGAATCGCTCGCCAGCCAGGATTTTCCTCCAGGGCACTATGACGTGATCGTATGCGACGATGGCAGCACCGGCGAGCTGTCGGACACGATCGGCAGGCTTCGGCAAAGATCTCCGGGAATCAGGATTGTGAGACAGGACTGCCGGGGACCCGCTGCTGCGCGAAATCTCGGCATTCGCTCAAGTGTTTCGCCGATTGTTCTTTTTATTGACAGCGATGTTGTCGCCGACCCAGGGCTGATCCGCTCTCTTGTTAACGCATTGAGTGAACATCCGGATTGGGCTGGGGCGGAAGCCAGCCTGCTGCCCGTTCAGGGCGAAATGAATCCTCTATGGGACGCACCAGCGGCCGTAACGGGAGGCCGGTTTCACACGGCGGCGATTGCCTACCGGCGGGAAGTTCTCGTCTCCGCTGGAGGACTGGATGAAACATTTCCTCTTCCCGCGTGCGAAGATGTCGAGTTGGCGGCAAGAATTCTTCCATTGGGCCCGATCGGGTTTGTCCCGGAGGCAAAAGCCTATCATCCTCGCCGGAAGGTTAGCCTCGGGATGCACTGGCGCTCGCGCCTGCATTGGAAGTATCTGGTGATCCTTGCCAAACGATATGGATTCCTGGCATTTCCGGAGCGCAGGGTTGGGCGCCTTCCCAGACTGCGCGTGGCCTGGGCTGCCGTGGTCACTCTTCCGCTCGGACAGTTGTTTAAAGCATTGGGCTGGGTTGGGAGGAGCCCGCTGGATGCGATCCGGGCGGCGGTCTATGCGGCTTTCGATATCTTCTGCGGTTTGTGGGCGCTCCCAGGCATATTCTTTTCTCCTATTCCTGAGCGCATCAACTACCTTCGAAGCGAGATGAAGCCTCAATCCGAATAGCGCTTATGACCCTCCTAAACCGAACAGCAGTAATCGTAAGTGCGCATCGGCCCTATCCGACGCTGGATGCCTGCCTGCGAGGGTTTCAGTCAATTGTGGATCGGGAAGAGGATCTGATATTTGTGAACAACGGTTCATCCGCATCACTTGGAAACCTCATATCCGAGAGTTTTCCAAAGATTACCTCGATCACCCTCAGCCAGAACCGGCTCTTTTGCGCAGGCTACAATGCCGGGATTCGGGCCGCTCTGGACAGGAATTATGAATTCGTGCTTATCGTGAATGCCGATACAGAGGTTGTGAGTCCCGCATTCATCGATGAGCTGCTGAAGGCTTCCGTGCGATGGCCGAAGGCGGCATTTCTGGGGCCAGTGGTCTATCTTCGGAATAGAAACACAGTCCAAATGACGCAATTCCCGTTTCCTTCCTTGGCTCGCTACATTTTCAACTGGATCCCTTGGAGGCTTCTCCCACATCTCTTTGATCGTCGGTTAGTGGAAGGGAAGGTCGGGTATTTAAACGGCGTGTGCGTGCTCTGTCGAAGCAAGGCGCTTCGCGAGTTCGGCCTCATGGATGAGCAGTATGGCGGGTATATCGAGGACGCGGACTGGAGCTGGCGCGCGCGCAAACATGGATGGAGCAGTGTTTTCATCCCGGTTCCCGGCATTATCCATTACGAAGAGCTTGAAGGATATGAGCATTTTTCATTCAAAAACCTTCTGATAAAGCGCAACACTGTCCTTTGGTTTTTAAAGGCAGGTCGCAGAGGCTCGGCAATGTTATATGCCCTGTCGTCTTTGGTTCTTGCATGCCTTCGATTGCTGAGAGCCGAAAATGATTCCCTTCGCACAAAGCATCAGAGGTTTATTCAAGCATTGAGAAAATCGTATCGCACAATGCTCTTCGGAACCGGCTTGCCCAATAGTCTGGAACTTCCGAAGCCATCGGAGAAATGCGGCATCGAGATATGACAATGAGCAGATCCGGCGCGTTTGCGAATAAAAATTGGACTTGGTTCCAGTCCGAAAAAGTTCGGCCATCTTCCTTAGCCGAAACTCCCGTTTTTTCTCTGGCAACCCGGCTTTCATTCCTCGGGTATCTGGTATCGCTGGCGCTGACCCAGACTGTTTACGGCGGACCGTTCATGAGTGTCCGGTGGGCGATGCTTGCTATGTTGGTGGCATCGAGTACTGCGGACATCATTCTGGTTAAAAACCGCGGCCAGTTCAGAATACGGCCTGGAAACGGGCAAATCCTGACTATTTATCTCCTTCTCACCTTTGGCACGGTGATCTATGCGGAGAACTGGATGTTCAGCGGGATGCGCTGGGCCTCTCATGCAATCATGATTGTTGTGTTCATGATTTCTTTGCCGCAGCTCGTTACGCTGAAGCAAATTCAGCAAGCGATGGCGATTTTTAAATACATGATGGCCTTCCTGGTAGTCATTTCGTGGGTTGTGCCCTCATTACAGACACATTACGATACAGGCGATTTATACCAAGGCGCCATGGGAAATTCTAATGCCATGGGAGCCATTGCATTCATCACTGCATTTTTTTTCATGCAGAATTACATCACGGAAAAGGTTCCCCGGGCCCGCTATATTGCGGGAGCGCTCACCGTAATTGCCATGATGACCGTATGGAAAAGCGGGGCGCGAAGCGCAATGATCGCGCTGATTGCCGGAGTTGTTTTTCTCTGCTACTACTACCGAAAGAGTATGAATGGGTCGGTTCTGGCCTGCATCCTCGCCGGGAGCATCACAATGGTATCTTTTCCGGAAGTGCCGAAACAGATTTTCCATTTTGCCCAGAAAGCAGATCCAAACGGCAGTGTTTCCGGTGCGATGCAGTCCCGGATCCCTGTCTGGACTGCAACGTATGAAGGATTCAGGGCTAGACCACTCGTCGGTTGGGGATTCGGCGCCGACAGCAATATATCCAGACAATGGTCGGTTCAGCTGACTTCTCTCGGAGCTGCCCAACGCGATGAGGTAAATGATGTTTTGTTTATGCTGGAAGGAGGCGGCATTCTCGGCCTCATTTCCTACCTGCTATCGATATGGCTCGTTTTAAAACAATGTCCCAACCGGCTGCAGAGATCGCTCCTGCAAAACTTCAGGCGTGAGCAGGAGGACGAGGGGACTGATATGGACTTGCATCACGCGCATGTCGCAATGTACCTTCTTCCAGTCTGCCTGCTTATTCTTACTCAATTCGACAACACCATTTTTTCTGCCGGCAATCTGATATCGGTGACATTCTGGTTATGCGCGGGCTCTGCGGCAGTTCTTCGCCATGAAATCGGAGCCTGATAGGACTGCCTGGAATAACCCGGCGCTGAACGCCAACGAGGAAAACCCCCCATGTTGCTGAAAAAGCAGTTCGATCACTATCCCTTCGGATCGGAGTATTCGGAATCTTTGCGGTGGAGTTTCCTCGAGCGGCTCTATATCCGGTTTTTTGGAATAGTCGACCTGCCCTCCCGAGTGCGGGCTCGGTTGATTATTCATGCGCTTCGAAACATACCCTGGAAGACGATGATTGATTTTGGAAGTGGAACCGGCGCCTACTCATTTTACTTTTCGCGGCCCCTGGGGGTGCATGTCCGCGGAGTAGATATCGATCGAAGTCGAATTGATGACTGCACGGAGATTAACCGGAAGCTCCGACGCGAATCACTCGACTTTGTTTGCGGTTCAAACCTTGGCGAAAGAAAAAAATTCGAGCCCGGAAGCGCCGATGTTGTATTGGCCGTCGAAGTCCTTCAGTATCTGCCCGATGCTAAAGCAGGTTTCCAGGAGATTCAGCGCGTGTTGAAGCCGGGGGGATACCTGATCGGCCATGTTCCTTATAAACGTAATTGTGACCCGGTTTTATTCGACACTGAAAATCTCGAAGCTTACATCAGGGGCGCAGGACTGGAGCCGGTATCGATTACCCGAGTTTTTGGCAGAGGCAGCAGTTTTCTTCGTCGGATTTTTTCTTGCTGTGTTCCATCCCGGCTTTTGACCGCAATCGTATTCCCTCCATTGTTGCTGGCCTCTCTTGCCTGTGGAAGGAAAAATTCCCGCGGGTCTTTCTGCTTGGTCGTGGCGCGGAAGCAGTAGACAAAACTGTTCATGCTCGATCCTGAAAAAGACATTAGCACCCAGATCCATTCTTTTCCCGAATCCCAGGACAACTGTGGCCGGATGCCCTTGCGTATCGGCCTGCTGATGGATCATCCGAGCCCGCATATGACTGCTCTTCTCGAGGCGCTTGCCGCCCGGCCCGACTGCACACTCGAGGTCCTGTATTGCGGGAAGAGCGCACCGGAGCGGAACTGGGGATCGCCCGCCGGAAATGTCGCGCATCATTTCCTGGACGGTTTCACTGGCCCGTTCGGCATCCGGTTCAATCCGGGGATATTCCGCGCATTGGATCGACTGCGTGTCGACGTGTGGGTAGTAAACACAATTTATACTTCTCTCACCACATTAATTGCAGCCTGGTGGCTCCGTTCGTGCGGGAAGACCTGGGCATATATGAATGAGCCGGTCAGGCCCCGCTCCAAGGTGTTTTCCTTTTTGAAGGAAGCGCCGATACGATTTGTTCTCGATCGAGCGGACGGGGTCGTGGGGACCGGAAAAGCGGCCGCTGAAATGTACCGGCTGCGAATCCGGAAGAATTGCCCCTGCCTATCCGTTCCCTACTTCATCGATTTGTCGGACTTTTCCGTTCTGCCCGGCCTGCCCGCGCCCGACAATGGACAGGATCTGCAATTTCTGACGTCCTGCCAGATGGTTCAAAGAAAAGGCTTGGATTGTCTGCTGAGAGCATGTGAAAAGCTCCCAGAAACCGGCTGGCGTCTGACGTTAGTCGGGGATGGCCCCTTACGATCAAAACTGGAGAGCGGGTTTGCCCGGCATATTCGTGACGGCCGCGTGCGATTTTTAGGAGCGGTTCCTTATCGGAACCGGGCAAGAGTTTTTTCCAACAGCCACGTATTTATTTTCCCGTCCCGCTGGGATGGTTGGGGCATGGTTGTTCCGGAAGCGTTGGCCGCGGGACTTCCCGTGGTTTCCTCGGATCAGGTGATCTCCGCACAGGAATTCATCAGGGGCGGGGAAAACGGATTTATTGTACCTGCCGGCAATCCGGATGCTTTAGCCGAGAAAATGCGCTGGTTTATTCAAAACGCCGCTTCATGCTCCCGCATGAGCAAGGCGGCGCGAAAGTCTGTCGAGGACTACAAGCCGGATTCCGGCGCCGCAACTCTGGTCGTTTTTCTCCGCCGGCTTGGCGCCGGCACTTCTGGCAAGGCATACGATGAACCTTTGCCGCTGCAACCTGAACAAACAACCTGGCGTCTTCTCATGAATCCCGCAGGGCGCTTTGAAAGTGCAAAGCTACGGATATACCGGCTGGGAAAGGACGCCGTCATCCGGACGAGTCTGGTTGCGCGACGGCCCAAAAAGCCAGAAGGGCATCTGATTGTCGGATATCACCTCGTTCTGAAAGAAGACAAGCGCAACTTCGAAGATCATATCCGGTTTTTTGGCGACCACTTCCGGCTATGTTCAATTTCCGACCTCACGAGCGCCGCCGCATCAACCAATCAGGATGAATTCCGACTCGCCATCACCTTCGACGACGGATTCCGGCTGGTGACGGAGGACTGTCTGGAGATACTGGAAAAACACGGGATCAAAGCTGCATTCTTTGTCCCATCCGGATTCGTGCATTCCGGATTGGCTCGGAATGGCAAAGCCCGGGAATTCAGCAGGCGGGCTTTCTGCTACAACTACCCATTGGAACCGATGTGCCCGGAGGACCTGAGACACCTTGCCCGGCTGGGTCATGAGATCGGAAGTCACGGGCTTTATCACACGAGCCTCCAGGCAATGTCGCCGGAATCAGCTCGAAAAGAACTTGCATCGTCACGATCGATGATTGCCGAATGGACCGGCGCTGCGCCGGTTGGCTTTTGTTATCCCTACGGCAGATTCTCAAGCCCGTTGGGAAATGCGGCCGAATGGCTTCGCGAAGCGGGATTCACCTACGGTTTGACACTGACGCGAGGAAGCGTCGACCGCTCGGCCAACCTTTTTGCTTTGCCGAGGCACCACCTGGAAGGGAACTGGCCCGTCCGCTACCTGCGGTACTTTCTTCTCGCCTGAAAAAGCAGTATGAAAAA
>JBEKKY010000137.1:0-9868 GCA_050010475.1 Acidobacteriota bacterium
TTTTATCAATTTGCTGAAAAAGCAAGAAACTGCACGTTTGTTATCACGGATTCCACAGATTCCAAATCCGTGAAATCAGTGGCGTTTTTTGGGGGAATTCTGATGGATGATATTAAGAAGGTGGTTAAACGAAAATATGGCGATGCCGCACTAAGAGTAATTTCCGGAAGCGGCAGTGCCCAGTGCAGCATCAGCCCGTCTTTCGATTCGGCAGCGAGTTTCTACAGCGCTCAGGAGAAAGTCGAGCTGCCAGAAACTGCCGTGCAGGCTTCGCTCGGCTGCGGGAATCCGACCGCTTTAGCAGAGCTGAAACCGGGGGAAACTGTGCTGGACCTCGGCCCTGTCGGCGCGAAGAGTATCCCCGGGAGGCAAAGCCTACGGTCTGGATATGACGGATGAGATGCTTGTGTTGTCGCGCGAGAATCAAAAAAAAGCGGGCATTGAGAATGTTGAGTTTCTCAAAGGGGAAATGGAAAACATCCCGCTGCCGGAGAATTCCGTTGATGTGATCATTTCCAACTGTGTCGTCAATCTGTCCGCGGACAAAGACCTCGTCTTACGGGAAGCATTCCGTGTACTTAAGCCGGGCGGACGCTTGGCCGTTTCGGACCTCGTTGTAAGAGGCGAGCTGGCCCAGGACATTAAAAAAAGCGTCCTGCTGTGGGCGGGATGCGTGGCCGGCGCTCTTGAGGAAAACGAATACCGGCAAAAGCTGGCCGCAGCCGGTTTTGGAAACATTGATGTGGAACCGACCGGAATTTTCCGCGCGAAGGATATCTTCTCTTTTCTGGAAGAGAAGGGATTTGACATCACGGCTCTTGCTTCCCAGTTCGACGGGAAGCTTGTAAGCGCGTTCATTCGCGCCCGAAAACCATCTTAGTCGGCAGTGGGCAGCAGGCAGTCGGCAGTGAAGTTGTGGCTCCTTCCCTCTGCCTACTGCCTGCTGTCGACCAGCAGCTTTTTTGTCTGTCCGGTAGATTGCATAGCTCCATAGCGGATCGTGGGTTCGAGCATTCGTCCGCGGGCCACGCTTCTCGCGATGGGTTTCACAAGAAGCAATTTCCTATAGATGTCCGGGATACAGTCTTCATCCTTTCCACGGTCAGCTCGAGGCGCGCCTTGTTCTCATGTCTCGCTAAAACCGCCTGGTAATCAATCAGCCCGGGAACTTCAAACAGAACATCATCCAAAAGGGAAGGATAGATTTCCTCACCGTCATCGAGCGTAACAATCGATTCCAGCCTCTTTCGGACACTATCGATTCTCAAAAGGGTTGCGGATCCGCACGGGCAGGGTTCGGGAATCAGACGGGAGATATCGTGCGTACGGTACCGGACCAAAGGCATCGCTTCACGGGCCAGTGTTGTAAACACTAGCTCCCCTTCCTGGCCCACGGGAACCGGTTCTCCTGTTACGGGATTAATCACCTCCAACAGGAGGCCCGCTTCATTGAAATGGTAGCCATTCCTTGCCTCGCATTCGATCGCGACCCCAAGTCCCATTTCCGTCAACCCGTAATGATTGTGAACCGGGCAAAGCCAAATTCTCTGAAGCTCCTGCCGCATTGCATAGGGCAGATATCCTCCGGCCGTAAAGACAGCCTTCATGCCGGCAGCGCTCAAGTTCTTTGATCTCTGGAGTTCTTTTGACAATCGGAAGATCTGACCGGTATAGCCAAACAAGACTGTGCTGTGGGCGGATTCGATGACCGACAATTGCTCGTCTACCCCAAGATCCACGCGGCCGAGGATTGGCGTGGCTCCGAGTTTTTCTACTCCCTTGCGTAACAGGTCTGCCTGGCTGTATGGTCGTCCATCCGCCAGCATGATCTGCACGACATCTTCAGGGCTCGCGACGGTTGCGATTCCCGCCGCCATGAATTCAATGATCCGATCGAGATCGCCACGGCTCCAAAAAATTTTCTTCTGCGGCCCGGTGGTGCCCGAAGTGACAAAGGAATAAGGGCGAACAACATGTGCCTGAGAGATACACAGGAATCGATAGGGATTTTCAGAAAGATGATGGGGCTCGGTTAACGGTAATTTGGGGAGATCGTTAATACTGTGCACATCATCAGGCAGAATTCCGGCATCGTCGAACAGCCTGCGATAGAAAGAGCTTTTCCCGTACGCGTATTCAAGTGTGCGACGAAGGCACTGCGACTGGTAATCCTCTACATCCGCGCGACGGACGCGATCTATTTCCAGCGCATCTTTAACGATCTGGTGGATCCAACGTTCGAGGTAAAGCATAACTAAATTTAGAGTCTTTGAACCATGGAGTCTTAGAGTTGAACTCAAAGTCTCAAAGACTCTAAGACTCCAATTTTAACCGCGTGCCGGTGCTGCTGGTCATGTAATAGGCGCAAAAGGGAACCAGCTTTTGCTCCGGCGTAACCACATGAACGCAGCAGCGCCGCAATCGCTCCAGATCGATGTTCCACGCATCCTGAAAAGCCATGCCGGAGATGCATAGCGCATGGCTTTGCGCCCGAGCCAGGAGATCGTTTGTCTTGCCGCCTGGTTCGCGATACCTCCAATGCCGGCGTACGTAATCCTTTGATTTCGCGGCGGCATTCTCTTCGGGATTTCTGTGCCGCGGAAAAAACTGCGTGGTTGGTATCAATGTGCCATCTTCTCTCAACACGGAGAGCGCCGAAAAGGAGCAGTGAGACTCTTCTCACCCGGGCGGTACCATGTTTTCAACCATTAACTCTCCCCCGGTCTGTTCCTCAATGGCATTCAGAATGTCGGGGATGAGGATCCGATCCTCGTTGCGTGGAGAAGTGGGATATCTGCCGAGATAAGTCATCGGCTGGAAGTGCACGCCTTTAACTGTTGGAACCCATTTTTTGGCGAACGCGATGATGGTTCCGATTTGATCTTCATTGCAATTTCTTATCAGGGTAGGAACGAGGATAACTCCGATCTTCAGTTCCGCGCAGCGCTCGACTGCGGTCAGCTTCAGCCGAAGCAATTCGGCGCCCCGAATCCGTCGATAAACTGCATCCGTGAGGCCATCGAATTGAATAAAGAAATCGGTCGTTCCCGCGTCTTTCAGCGCTTGTGCGAAATCCGCATCCTGCGCCAGCCTGATGCCATTTGTATTCACCTGAACATGGTCAAATCCTGCTTCCCGGGCGAGCGCAACGATTTCGGGCAGATCGTTCCTCAGAGTTGGCTCCCCTCCGCTGATCTGAATCGGGCAGATGCCTTCGTCCTTGACTGTCTGAAGCATCTGTTCAATCTGATCCAGTTCAGGATCCGCATCCGGTCCCGGTCGAGAGGCTGCAAAGCATACCGGGCATGCAATATCACATCGACGGGTCACCTCCAATATCGCGGTGCAAGTGGCTTGCTGGTGGTTGGCGCAGATCCCGCAGTCATAGGGACAACCCTTGACGCTATTGTCCTTGAGGAGTGGTTCTGTGTGCGCACTGGATCGGTTGGATGATCGCGTCCATCTTTCGTATGGCCATGGATCGTTCTTCCAAAGCAAGACCTTATCAAGGTCGCCATGTTCCGGACAGGTTTTCTCCAGATAGATTGCAGTATTCTCGAATACCCGGCGGGCCGGAATTCGGCGAAGACAATGGGGGCAGAGACTTTCTGTCTGGACGGAAGATGCTGACATGCGTCTGGCTATTTGCCTTCGAGTGCGGACTCGGCGTCCTTCACAGTGGTCATTACGAATTCCTCGGTGAGATATTCTGTGCCGCAAACGGGGCACTTAAGTCCGGGGACACGCTGAGTCAACATCATATAGGAAAGGAGCAGTTGGGCACTGACCATTTTTTCTTTGTCTTGAAAACAATACCAATCAGCCACGATTAATCCTCCCGCTCCAGTTTGAATCGGTGCACATAGGCCGTGTGCACTTGATAAGCGCCTTCATGCGACGAATACTCCACATAAAACAAGCCTTCAAAAATCCGCAGTTTTGACAGAAACCTGTTCGTGCCAGGCTGGTACAGCTTCAGGCCGGTTTTTTCCGCATGCTCGATCACGCGCCTGACATCCTCTTCAAGGATATGCCTCTCCTCCAAAAGCGAATTGACTTCTTCGGATATCTCGAGCTTCAGAACCTTGGCAGCAGCTGAAAGTGGAGGAGGCGCCTCCTGGGAAAAGGAAGAGTAGGCGCCGATGACGGCCATCGAGCCCTTGGCAAATTCTCTACGTGAGATCTGCTTCGCAGCGTCCGGTCTCTTTTCTTCTCCTGTCATTCGGCATTTCCTCTTGAGAAGCTACTTTATCACACCTGGCATCTTCACGGCTGCGAGACTTCGAGATGGACAGCGCTTTTCTGCCAACCGAAATTATTCGTAGAATTCCATTTTTCTTTGGAATATCGTGGCCGTAACCCAGGAGCTGTCAATGAAGGAAGAGATGCGGAAAATTTCCGAGCTGATGGATAACCAGCGGGCCGACAAATATCCGCTGGAAAACTATGGCTCGATCGGCAGGCGTGAGATTCGCCGTCTGGACGGATATGAGAAAGCAAGCGGGCGGGCGGTTTACACGATGGACCTCATGCTCAGTGGAATGCTTCATGCAAAATTCCTGACCTCTCCATATCCCCATGCAAGAATCAGGAACATGGTTACCGGGAAAGCGGAATCCTACCCCGGGGTGAGATCGGTTCTTCGATATGACGATCCTGAATTGACAAAAATGGCAAATCTGGGCGGTCACGTGCCGAACCTGGTCACCATCCTCCCGAACACCGCTTATTTCCAGGGAGAAGAATTGGGAGTCATGGTTGCGGCGGACTCGGAGCAAATTGCGCTGGAGGCCTTAAGTCTGGTCGAGGTGGAGTGGGAGGAGCGTCCGTTTGTGATGGATGTCGAGGAAGCGGCAAAGAAGTCGGCGCCATTGGCGAATCCTGAATTTTACCCAGATGGGAATTACTTCAATGAAGGATTCCTTGATCTCGAGCACCATGGAGATCTGGAGCAGGGTTTTGCGGAGGCTGATCGGATCATAGAATTCACTGCAAAAAGAACCGCCAATACCTGGATGGGCCCTGAACGCCCTTGCGGAGTAGTTCGCTGGAATGGGGAATACCCGGAATTCTGGTTGAAACATCAGCATCCTCTGGTTGCCAAGCGCGCCATTTCATCGTGGTTTGGCATTCCCATGAACCGAATCCAATTGCACTGCCCATACCAAGGGGCCAGCTTCGGCGGTTGGAGTCATTGTTCGTGGAATCTGGGCCCATATTATTGTGCCGCAGTGCTTGCAAAAAGAACCGGAAGACCCGTGAAATGGACCTTCGATAGAAGAGAAGATTTTTATGGCGGCGAAATGGATGAAGGGATTTACCGGATCAAAGTGGGCGCCCAAAAAGACGGGACCATTACGGCTGTCGAAGGAAAGTCGCAGGTAGCGAACCAGTGGTTTCCTGTATTCGGTGCGTTCCATCATCTGGGCGAAAACACAAAAATCCCTAGTTTTTTTGCGAGGCTGGAGGCAATCCAGGTCAACAAGGGGCCCAACGTTCCCACCCGCTGCGAGCAAAACTCGAATTGCCTGACGCTGGCGCTGATTTGCGAGCGCGTTGCGGCCGAATTCGGATTGGATCCGATAGAAGTTGCACTCAAGAACGACGGTGCCGAGGGGCACGACATGGAGTGGCTGAATCAGCGCAAAATCGAAATGGGATTCCCGGCGCGTGATAGCCTGCGTGAATGCGTTGAAAAAGGGAAAGCCGCAATCGAATGGGACCAGAAATGGCATTTGGCGGGAACGCGGCGACTTCCTAACGGCAGAATGCACGGAATGGCTTTTGCATGGACGCATGAATGGGAGGACTCCTCGGGATCCAGTGAAATCGCCATCCGGATTGAACGGGACGACGGCACGGCGAATGTTTTGGGTATGCGTTGTGACATCGGCGTTAACGCGGAGACAGCCTATTGCCAGATTGCTGCCGACGAACTGGGGATGAAGATCGAAGATGTGTTCTATCGGCCGCACATTGATCCGGGCTTTTTTACAATGACCCCGGATTCATCCACCAACATGTCGGTGAACGGATTTGCGATCAGGAATGCAGCCAGAATATTGAAAAGGCGGATCCTCGAACTTGCAACCAGACCAAAGGGTCAAACCTCTAGAGGAAGCTTCCCCGCGGCCTTCCCGGGAATGAAGCCGGAAGATTTGGATATCAGGGACAGCGTGATTTTCGTGAAGCGGGATCCATCCATCCGGATGACCATCCGGGAACTGGTGGGACCTGCCGGCGGCGAAGGACCGATTACCACTCAGCCGGAAATGGGGAAGGGAGCCCAACGGAGCAGCTTTACCGAGCCGCTTTTCGCCTATGGTTGGCAGGTGCAGCAGGGCGCGTATGCGAGCGCTCGGCTTCGGCTTACCAGGCAGGCGCATTTCATGGAAGTTGAGGTTGACCCGGAGACAGGAGAAGTGGAGGTCACCAGAGTTGTGAACGTGAACGACGTCGGGAAGGTCATAAGCTGGGAAGGCTGCGAAGGCCAACAGTACGGCGGATCCTATATGGCCGTGGGGAGGGGAAGAAGCGAAGAGGTCATTCATGACCCAGTGACCGGCGTCATGCTCAACGGCAATTTGCTCGATTATAAGATCGCGACCATTCAAGACATCGGAAAGGTCAATACTCACCTTGTCGAAACCGGGTTAGGCTACGGCCCCTATGGAATTGTGGGAATTGCGGAGGATGTCGCCACTGTCGTGCCTGCGCTGATTTCTCCCGCGGTACACAATGCTCTAGGTGTTTGGGTCGAAGAGTTTCCAATTACGCCGGACAGAATCCTCAAAGCTCTCGGAAAAGCCTGACCGCAGAGTTGACGGACTAAGGGCCTGTCACATAATAACAGGCCCTAACCAACAACCTGAATCCAGACATCGCGGGAGCGCGGGCCATCGAATTCGCAAAAATAGAGAGCTTGCCATGTACCCAGGCGCAACAGTCCTTCTTCGACAATGACCTGAATTGAAGATCCCATCATACTCGCCTTGACGTGCGCAGCAGCGTTCCCCTCGGAGTGCTTGTATTCTCCGTTCCACGGCACAGCTCGATCGAGCGCGTCAGTCAAATCTGATACCACGTCGGGGTCGGCGTTTTCATTGATGGTGACCCCGGCAGTTGTGTGCGGAATAAAGATGGTGACGACTCCGCCCTTTATGTTTTGGGCCGATACCGCAGATTGAACGGCCCGGGTGATATCAAGAAACTGAGTGTGTTTCTGAGTTCGGATGGAGAGTGACTTCATTGGGGTTCCCTCCTTATAGCAGCTTATCTATAACCAGGATCCTCAGGGTTGGTATCGGAATCGATTTTCCTCGACCCCGATTCCGATACCGATCCCGACCCTATTCCTCGAATCGCTAACCGTTGGCAATCAGACTGTTAAAATTTATTAAAACGATCGGCATGAATGCGGGGTGAATTAAATCCATTGAGATTTGCTCGGCGGCAATCGATTCCGGAACCCACGCTCCGGTTAAATGCAGATGAGCGGGGGCTCCGGCCGGTTTCGTTTTGCACACAGTCCCCAGAATCTGTCCTTTGATTATTGGACCTGCTGTTCCGTTGTTTGGGTGTATGTGGCTGAAAAGAATGTAGAAAAAATCGCCTTTCTCATTTCGGATGGCAGGATGGCGAACCACTGCGGTTTTATTTAAAAAATCATCCAGGAATGAAACGACCTCGCCGTCTGCCATCGCGCGTACCGGCATTCCTTCCGGAACGTTTTGTATCGAGCCATCCGAAAGCAATCGTTCGGCGAAATCTATTCCTTCGTGCAAGGTTCGGCGCCGACGTTTACCTCCCCACCATTCAATATGATCGTTGAAAAACATCCCCTGCCGGAAGTTCCACGAAGCAATGCCGCTTTCGCTTCCCAGCAGCTTCAGCCATTCTCGAAAGTGAGGAACGATCGGAGCGGGCGGCCTCGATTGCATGGCCCGAATTCTTTGCCACTCTACAAAGCCGATCCAGGGACTGCCGGAATTCGGGACCGCATCCAATGTCAGTTCAGTTCCGGCAAAAACGCACGCCGGATTGCGTGGATGTCTGTTTCCGGTCTGGACGGGGATGCGGGCCAGAACGCCGCTGCTGGAACAGCCATTTCGTTTCTCGATCAATTCAGGGGTAACCTCAAAGACCATCGTTGAAGGATCGAGAACCGTGTAGCCTTCATCGCGCTGAATGATCCCCCACTGATCCCTGGTTGGAGCAAAATACGCATATCTGCCGGCTTCGGTTCCCAGCCGGCCCAGGTTCGTTTGCACCCACTTGCAGGCGACATCCCTGAATTGAACTAACGAAAAAGATTGGCCTCTATATAACACTTCAACCGCCTCATAGCGGCCATTCGGCTTGTGCGCATAAACGATTACGTAACCGTCTCCTTCCGGTGGAGGACTGATGGAGATGGTAAACGCGCCGCTCTGCTGCCCGATCGAAAGGGCGGACATCCCGTTTGGAATCGTTGCCATGAGGGTCATCGCGGATTCCGGCATGTCTTGATAAAGAAGCATTGGCGAATGTTCGGGATCTCCGGTCCGGGCATGCAGAGTCATCATGTCGGCTACGGAAACGCGGACAATGCTTATCGGAAGTTTCTGGTGGTTCTCAGATTTCATCCGGACAAGTATAAATCCAAGTCTCGATGGAACGATTCATTTTTTGGCCCTTAACCAGGAAACACACAAAGACAAAAGGGATCTTTTCGTATTCTTCGTGTGTTTCGTGGTAAAAAATAGGCCTGGGATTATTATTTCGCACAGAATGGGAGTTTGGATATGAAGCGAATTGTTTTGGGAAATACGGGAATTGAAGTCGCGCGGTTGGGATTCGGCGGGATTCCGATTCAGCGCGTGAGCGAAGCTGAGGCCATTGGGGTCGTCGTATACGCTCTGGAAAAAGGGATCGATTTTATCGATACCTCGAGAATGTATACGACCAGTGAAACCAGAATTGGGAAGGCTTTGAAACAGACAGATAAAAAGGTGGCGGTAGCGACGAAATCCTTTGCTCGTTCCGCGGATGGCATTCTTAAGGATATAGAGAAAAGCCTGAAGGAACTTCAGCTCGATTACATCGATCTGTATCAGTGTCACGGGATAAGCAACGATCAGGAGTACGGGCTGGTTACTGGCAAGGGTGGGGCTCTTTCCGGACTGCTGAAAGCCAAGGAGCAGGGCTTAATAGGCCATATCGGAATTACCGGGCATAACCTGGACCTGCTCGAAAAGGTCGTGGATGACGGCCTGTTTGAAACTGTCATGATCTGCCTCAGTTTTCTTGAGCCGGCCGCAAGAGAGAGGGTGATTCCCAAGGCAAGGAAAAAGAATGTGGGGATGATCGCCATGAAGGCGTTTTCAGGGGGAGTCATTGAAGCAGCCGAGGTGGCTTTGAAATGGGTCCTGGCATTTCCTGATGTCCTCGTGCTCGCAGGTGTAGAAGAAAAAAAGCTCATTGACCGAAACTGGAACATTTTCCAGGGCAGCTATGACATGACGGCTGCGGAGTTGCAAAAGCTCAAGGAAATAAGCAAGGAATTTGAGAACAGATTCTGCCGCCGTTGCGATTACTGCCTGCCCTGTCAGGCCGAAATCCCCATCCAGTTTGTTCTGGGCGTGCAGTCGCTTGTGAAGAGAGCGGGAGCGGGGATAATGCAGACTCCGATGTTTGCAAAAATGGCCGAACAAGCCGCCATGTGCACAGAATGCGGCGACTGCATGGAGCGGTGTCCGTACAATCTTCCCATACCTGACATGATCAAAGAGAATCTGCAGTGGATGAAGGAATTGAGATAATTGAGGCTCGGGAAATGCTCACGCGGAGAGACTCGGAGAAGGCGGCGTGTTTTGGATCTCCGCAACTC
>JBEKKY010000138.1:0-8864 GCA_050010475.1 Acidobacteriota bacterium
TTCCGCTCGGCCTCATCCAGTTTTGAACTGCAGAAACGGCTGATTCGAATGCCCTCTTCGAAGAGTTCCAGTGCCCGGTCGAGAGTCAGATCCCCGGCTTCAAGCTGAACAACGATGTCTTCGAGCGATTTCAGCTCCGACTCGAAATCCTTGACCTTCAGTTCCATTGGCCCTCCTTATTGTAATTACGAATGACGAATGACGAATTGAATGCCGCGTGTCGGCTCTTGTTCACTCCCGGCACTCAATTCTTCAATTCGTAATTCGTCATTCGTAATTCGTCATTCAATTAATCTTTTTTACTTCGCATTCCAGTGAGCCCAACGCAAGGGTTACGCTCACATCATCGCCGCAGGAGACGTCGGCGGCATTCTTCAGAATAGTACCCTTTGCGTCCCGGCACAGTGCGAACCCGCGCCGGAGGATGGCCAAAGGGCTCAAGGCATCGATTTTTCCGACCGCAACCTCGAATCGGGAACGCTCCGCAGCCAGACAGGTTTTGGTTCCGGAAATCAGTCCCTGGCGGCTGTGCGCAAGAATTTGTTTTTTATGATCGAGGAGGCGGCGCAGATCCAGCGCATGCAATCTCGTGGCAATCAACCGTTCGCGATGCCGGATTGCGTAGCAAAAACGGCGCATGGCCTGCGCCATGCGCATGGCGCCTTCGTCAAACCGCTGTTGAAGATCACGGATTTTGTTGGGAGCCACCGTGAATGCCTTATTGTGCGCCAGCCGTTCAAGATTCAACCGGCGCCGTTCGATCCCTCTCCGGATTGCCTGATTGAGGCGTCCTCCGAAGGAGGCCACCGTCGCTCGAAGATCTTCCCGGGCGCCCGAAACCATTTCGGCTGCGGCGGACGGGGTCGGGGCACGCATATCGGCGACAAAATCCGCTATTGTATAGTCCACTTCATGCCCGACTGCGGAAATCAAAGGGAGCGCGGATTGATAGATAGCCCGAGCGACAATTTCTTCGTTAAAGGCCCAAAGATCCTCAATGGATCCGCCGCCGCGCCCCGCAATGATGACGTCGATATCGCGCCGGCTGTTGAGATAACGGATTCCTGCCACAATCTCTTCTGCCGCACCGGTCCCCTGAACTCTTGCAGGATAGATCAGCACATCCAGCGATGCATTGCGCCGCTTCAAAATCCTCAGTATGTCCCGGATTGCGGCGCCGGTCGGGGAGGTGATAATGCCGACCTTTCTGGGAAGCAGCGGCAATGGGATTTTATGAAGATCTTCAAACAACCCTTCCTTTCGAAGCTTCTCTTTCAGCTGGTCAAAAGCGAGCTGGAGCGATCCCAGTCCGACCGGCTCCATGTACTCCACAATCATCTGATAGTCGCCCCGCGGCTCATAGACACTTAGGCGGCCACGAACGATGACTTCCATTCCGTCCTCGGGACGAAATTTCAAATACAGGTTGTTGTTGCGGAAAAACGCCGCTTTCATTTGCGCTCGCTGGTCCTTCAGCGAGAAATACATATGCCCGGAGGAGTGATGTTTGAAGTTGGATATCTCGCCTTGGACCCAGAGAATCCCGAATTTATCCAGCGATCGTTTGATTTCGGAGGTGATGTCGTAAACAGAATATATTTTGCGCTGCGCGAACAGGTCCACGAATCATGTTTATCACGAAGGGTAAAGTTTCACAACGAGGATGTTCCCCAGTAATCCGTTCACGCGTTTACGGGTTCACGCGTTTACGCGTTGGACAATTCGGTGAACGCGTAAACCCGTAAACGCGTGAACGCGTAAACGGAAGCGGTTGTTCAGTTCTGTTCCCCGAGTGTTGGCAAGAATGTTTCCATTGTCCCGGGAGATCCGAACGGGGTTTGGGATGTGCCGAAGCAAATGAATTCGGGCAGAGGTCCGGAAAACACGGCATATGCGCTTTCAGCATCGGATAGGGTATTTGCAGCTCCGAACCAGTTGATGTCACGGTTTTCGTATCTCCCGGATCCACTGGCTTCGGCAAATATCATGCGCGAGATGTTGCCTCCTCCGGCGCGCCCTTGGCCCCATCGAACTATCTTGGACGATTTAGGAATTGCAAAACGCCAGTGCTCGATTTTGTCACCACTCGTATGGACCTCAATGGCGGTCATTGATGGATTCCCTTTGTAGCAAGGATGAATCTTCCAGACAAAACGTGGTTTATTCGTGCATGCGCTTCTCCTGCTGTGAGGTGCATTGGTTTTCAGAATCTCGGACAGTTGCCGCTTCCAATTGGGATCGCCCAAAGATATGCAGGGCAAAACTCGGAGCACAGGCGGCACCTGTTGCGCCGCAATTCCGTACATCAAGCCGGCCATCGGGAAATCAGGCCCCAAATGATACAGCGTCTGATCGATGGCTTCCGTCAGTTCATCCGTATAGGAACGGCGCGTGAAACACTGGTGTGTCAAAATGTAAAGCCAGCCGTCAAAACCTATGCTCATCAAGCGCTGCACGATTTTGGAGCCGAGCCGCGAATCCGGCTGCAGTTGAAATGATTCGTACACTGCCTCGATATTTGCGGCTTTCAGCTGAGGCACAAGATAATTGAAATCCACTTCCTCATGGCGGATCCATGGATAACTGATCCAAAGACGAGGACGGACAATATTCTGATCGTTAGCCTCCATTTTTCTCTCCCAAAATTACTAGATCCCAGATAGGAATCAATTGTAGCGGTGACCCGAATTTCTGCGGTGACGCGTATCACTGTTAGTTCAGTTTCTGAGTTGCTGATTTCAAGCACGTTGGTGCGGAAAACCAGCAGCTCTTTTCGCTCAGGCAGCCGCGTTCCCGTACGAATGCAATAACTCAGACGACCGCTGTCAGCAGCAAATTGCTGATAATTGAGGAGTTCAGGTTTTGCATCCATCGGGCTTCCGGCGCACGGTCCACTTGGTATGTTGATTGCATCTAGGGGATTCGAAAGTCCCAGTTGATTGAAAGGATTCGTTAGCCCTATGGATTCAAGCACGCCGCTGCACCGATACGCATGGCTGGAAAATGAGGAAGGAATCTGGCATTTCCTGACTGACCTTTTGGCAGATCCCGGCGAATCAACGCGCAGCTGGACAGACAGCCTGAGGGCACTCGAGGAGCTGAGAAAAGAGGGGTGGACGGTGATCTCTCCCTACCCGGAAACACCCTCTTTTTTACGGAGTCCAAGCGAGGAAGCCTGCGGCTATGGTCTTGTTAAACAATTGACGATTTGCGATTGACGATTGAAAACTGCTTTTTCATTCGTCAATCGTAAATCGTCAATTAGAACAGGTCCGAGTTAGGATTTCGGATCCACGAAGAAAGCGTGTGACCGTTTCTGTCTTTCTCTGAGATCAGCGGATTGCCAGCCATGATGGCATGAAATCCGCTCTTCAGCAGCGGATCGCACAAAGACCAGTCTATATCTTCGGATATAGGAGAGATTCCGGCTTCGCAGTCGGGATTATATTCGCCCGTGCAGAAGTATTCGATCCGAGATTCCCGATCGAAATAATTCCCATGTGCAAAACCGGGAGGCACCCAAATCCACTCCCCGAATCCTGCATTCGAGTCCCCAGGCATGTCGTAGGCTATAACCTTCCCAAAGGTCGGAGATCCCCTCCGGATATCCAGCACCAGATCAACCATGCGGCCGCTCAAAGTCCGCACAAGTTTGCCCATCGTCGGGTTCCATTGGAAATGCAGTCCGCGAACGGTGCCGGCTCTCGAATAACTTTCGTTGCATTGCAGGAACTCGATCCCTTTCTGGAAATCCAGCTTTCCGAAATCGCTTTTTCTAAAGAGCTCTGAAAAGAAACCGCGAGCATCGGCAAAACGTGCAAATCGGATTACTTTGATCTCCGGAATTGCCAGGGCCTTTACCTCCAGAATCTTCATTCGAATTCCCCCCTTGCCAAAGAAGCCGGAAGTCGGACGGAATGCCATTCTGGCTTCGGGCTTCTTGCTTCTCCAGTTCGACAAAGACGACATCATATCAAACGCGCCGATTCCAACAGAGTGGATTCCTCAGCATTACATTTGATTACAATTAAGGACATTCTGGTGACAACACCCGAATCCTCTTCCCATACACTTTTCCCTTCTTTCTCGGAGAAAACATGGGACTATCCGGATTGCTGGCCGCACCGTACGAGAAATTCCTGGACAGTGTAGCTCATGGACATGGAAATCTTTCTTATCTGTATCAGATGGATAGATTTGATTTTTGTATCGTTACAGCATACTTCACGATCCTGGCAATTCTCAGTTTCTATGGCCTTCATCGTTACATAATGGTTTTCTTATTCCACAAATATCAAAAGAGACAAATCACCCCAAAATCCAGGTTTGAAGAATTGCCCAGGGTTACCGTTCAGATCCCGGCTTATAACGAAATGTATGTGATTGAGCGGGTAATCGACGCTGTTTGCGCTTTTGACTATCCGGCTGACCGAATGGATATCCAGGTGCTTGACGATTCGACCGACGAGACCCAGAAGATTGCGCGCAATGCCGTTGAACGATGGCGAACCCATGGTGTCGATATAGATTATATTCACCGGGACGACCGCACAGGATTTAAAGCGGGCGCACTGGAAAACGCATTGCGCACTGCAAAAGGCGAGTTTGTCGCAATCTTCGACGTGGACTTTGTGCCGGAACCGGACTTCCTTCAGAAATCCATTCATTATTTTACAGATCCGCAAGTGGGAATGGTTCAAGGGCGTTGGGAGCATCTGAATCGCAACTATTCTTTCCTCACCAAAACGCAGGCCATCTTCCTCGATGGGCACTTCATGCTCGAAAGCTTCACCCGCTTTCTGAGCGGACGCTTTTTCAATTTCAACGGCACCGCTGGAATTCTGCGAAGAAAAACCATTGAAGAAGCGGGAGGCTGGGAACACGACACTCTGACCGAAGATCTTGATCTAAGCTACCGCGCGCAGATGAAAGGATGGAAGTTCGTATTTCTTCCTCATCTTTCGGTACCGGCCGAGCTTCCGGTAGAGATCAATTCATTCAAGTCCCAACAGTGTCGATGGGCCAAAGGCGCGATGCAAACCTGCAAGAAGGTGCTCCCTAGCGTCCTGAAAGGCGACTATGACGCCGGAGAGAAGCTGGAAACATGGTATCACCTTACGGGCAACATCACGTATCCATTGATGGTCATTCTGTCATTGATTCTTTTCCCCGCGCTGATCGTACGTTTCCACCAGGGCTGGTTTGAACTCGTAGCCATCGATCTTCCCCTGTTCATTCTCTCATTCAGCAGCGTATCCACCTTTTACATCACCTCGCAGAAAGCTCTCCATAAAGACTGGATAAAGCGAATCGTTTACCTGCCGGGATTGATGGCGGTGGGCATTGGAATGACGATCCCCGGGACCAAAGCTGTCCTGGAAGGAGCAATCGGTCTGAAATCTCCCTTCGTGCGCACACCCAAATTCTCCGTCGAGGGGAATAAGGGAGAATGGATGAGCAAAAAGTACCGGGGCGACATCGGTTTTGATACGATTCTGGAGATTGTTTTTGGCCTCTATTTTACCTTCATCACCATCTACGCCTGGAACCTCGGAATTTACGGGGTCATCCCGTTCCTGGTATTGTTCCAATGGGGCTATCTCTATACAGGTTTGTGGGCGCTGGCCCAGAGCCTGAAGCGCTCCGGCCTGCCGGTTTCGTTCGAACGGCTCCAGGCCTGGATGCGCCCCTCAAGCCAAATTACGAATTACGAATTACGAATTACGAATGACGAATTGAAGAATTGAGTGCCGGGAGTGAAGAAGAATCGACACCCTGCTTTCAATTCGTAATTCGTCATTCGTCATTCGTAATTATTTTCATTCGCTCCAAAGCGCTTTTCACACTTTCACCCGTGAGGGCTTCGTAATCCGCCGGTGTATCGATATCCTGGACCGCAGCCGCTTCGATCGTAGGCAGTTCGATCGTTTGCGTTTGATGGCGCAAAAGAATATTTTTCGGCCCCTCTTCCAGCGGTGTAACCATGAATTCCTGAAACAGTGCACGGTGAAAAATGGCCGGATGGCCGCGTTTATCTCCATGCTTCGGATAGGCGATCATCGATTCCGATTGAATGAAAAGCTGAGTGAGCTTTCGAACCAGTTCCGCGGAAACTGCGGGCTGGTCCACCGGCCAGATCATACCTGCTTGAGCGCTTGACTGAAGGCTCGACAACCCAAGTTGAATGGATGAAAGCTGCCCTCTGTCCGGATCGGGATTGATCCGAACGAGTGCCGGCCAGTTTTGAATGCTTGGTTGGATGAGATCTGCGTTTTTTCCAAGGATCACAAGAGGATTCGACAACCCGATCTCTTGGATGGTTGTCAAAATGTGCGTCAGAAAAGTATGCCCGCCCAGAGGCAGGAGAGCCTTCGGATAGCCCATTCGTCTGGAATCCCCGGCTGCCAGAATTATCGGCGTAATGGAAGCGATCGGAAGCATGTGAAAGTCCATGGACTGAGGCGCTATCAGCCGCGGCGAATATATCCCAGAATTCACAATGCTTCAATTGTCTTCGTATCGAGAATTCAGGAGTCAGAACTTAGAATAAATTCCGGCTCCTGACTTCTGAATTCTGAACTACAATTCACGCATGAAATATTCATTGCGCGTGCTGATACTTCTCCTCGTAACATGGCACATAGAATTCGCACGCTCGGCGTCTTCCCCCACTGAAGGACTGAAACCAAGCGATTCCTTCAGCCTCCTGCGAGCAAGTCTCGATAAGATTTTCTCAGACCCTCGGTTTTCCCAGGCGCAGTTGGGAATTGAAGTGGTCTCTCTGGACCGGGCGGAAACGCTATATGAGATGGCCCCGCTGAGACTGCTCATACCCGCTTCCTGCAACAAACTCATCACTGCGGCGGTTGCCTTGACCAGATTGGGACCGGCCTACCGTTTCTCGACCCGCCTGCTGGCAGACGGGCAAGTGGAAAACGGAATTTTAAAAGGAAACCTGGTGATCGTGGGTTCGGGAGATCCATCCGCCTCGCCGAATTTTCAGGCTGGAGATCCTTTTGCTGCATTCAGGAGCTGGGCCACAATACTCAAGGAGAAAAAGATCCGGAAAATATCCGGCGATATTCTCGGGGATGCTGGAGCTCTTGGAGAACCAGGACTCGGACTCGGTTGGGAATGGAACGACCTGTCTCAGGCATACGCAGCGCCCATCAGCGCTCTGCAGTTTAACGACAATGCACTGGCCCTCGAAATTGCGCCCGGCGCCGAAAAGGGCGCCCCGGCCTCTATCCGCACATCTCCTCTGGAGAACTATCTCAGAATAAACAACCACATCGTTACAGTTTCAGATCCCGGCCCTGCAGCAATCCAGATAGAGTTTGGTGATTCAAACAAAACTATTGATGCTTCCGGAACGATTCCATTAAAAAGTGCGGCTGTTTCTCGCGCGGTTGCCGTTCCTAACCCTGCGCTTTATTACCTGTTCGCATTGAAGCACATTCTGTCCGAAGAAGGAATTGACACCGGTTCCTGCGAAGTCCGCGTAGCGAACGCGTACAGCTCACCTGTTTTATCCCCTCTATGGATTCACGATTCTCCCGAATTATCCGAGATAATGAAACCGCTCCTGAAGAACAGTTTGAATCTTGAAGCGGAAACGCTGGTGCGGGCGCTTGGTTTGCATTTTCGAGGCGAAGGGACTTTTGCCAAAGGGAAAGAGACCGTGGAGGAAACTCTGGGGCAAATGGGAATCGGAGCGGGTGGATACTCATTCGCGGATGGCTCGGGGCTTTCACGTTTGAATCTTGTAAGTGCGGATGTGCTCGTTCGGCTTCTGCGATTTATGTACCGGGGCCGGGATTTTCAGAAGTTCTTCAATGCATTGCCCGTCGCCGGTGTTGACGGCACGTTGTCGGAGCGGATGAAAGGGACGAAAGCCGAAAACAATGTTCACGCCAAAACCGGCACCATGACGAACGTATCTTCCATCTCGGGATATCTGAGAACGGTGGATGGAGAAATGCTGGCTTTTTCGATTCTGCTGAACAACTTTATCGGGCCCAAACAACCGGTGGAATCGATGCAGGACAAGGTGCTCGATATTCTTGCCGGATTTTCAAGAAAAACGAAAACAGTGACCAAAATCCCTGGGAGCGCGGGCGTCTCGCCCGCAAAGGCTTGCCAAATGCACCACTGCGGCCGGGACGGCCGCGCTCCCGGGGATTTCAGTGCCGTTTTTAATTGGAGTCAACGGATCGCTTGCGCGCGGGAGATCGGCTCCCCAGCAACTCCAGTTTCAGGACACGCCAATCATCGCTGAAGTCCGGAGATGCGAGGTTCAGGCGGTTCACCTTTAAAGCGAGGAGTTCAAACTCGAATTTCGAGAGCGGCGCCAACTGGAAATCATCTTCTCCAAGCCGGATCGTTGCTCCGGAAAGTTTCGTTACATCTCCAAAATCGCCGTCGATTCGAACTCCGAACGAGGATCTTGCGTGGACCGCGATGGAAACTACACTCATGGGCTGCCGGAATTCGCCGGTTTCTACAGAGAGCAGCTTGGCGGCGCTTTTGCGATTGCCCAGCACCAGCCGAATATCTTTGGCATAAATTCTATTCTCTTGATTCGTCATTGAAACAAAGTTCAGCAAGGGGATGCCGGGTTTTACCACCTCGATGGTGAAGATATAGTCATGGTCCACGAAGGCAAAATAAGCGCTTTTGTCGAGAGGCTTGTTCTCCGCAGCAGAAGGGCGCGTAAGCCTAGGCGGCTCCTGTGCGAAAAACGAAAGCAGAATAAGCAGAATTGGTCGAATCATGGGATCGGCTTCGTCTACACCAGGAGTACACAATAAAGGATACAGGATATGCCGGTTGTTGGGAAAGCAGCAAAAAACGCCACGGATTTC
>JBEKKY010000139.1:0-8812 GCA_050010475.1 Acidobacteriota bacterium
GCTATCGGCTCGGTCATATCGTCCCCTTCCACAAGGACGGTATAGAATCCGGTAATGCTCCCTCCCGACATAAAATTGCCGGCTCTCTCAAAAAGCCGCGGCAGTAGCGCGAATACGGAGGGTGTGTACCCTTTGGACGACGGAGGTTCTCCGGCCGCGAGCCCCACCTCCCGTTGCGCCATGGCAAAGCGCGTAACCGAATCCATGACCAGCAAAACATCTTTTCCCAGATTGCGGAAATATTCGGCAATCGTTGTCGCAACCAGTGCAGCGCGGATGCGCAGCAGCGGAGGCTGATCCGATGTGGAGACGACCACAACGGAGCGCTTCAATCCCTCCACCCCAAGGTCCTTTTCGATAAAGCCTCTCACTTCACGACCGCGCTCACCAATCAAGCCGATCACGTTAACATCCGCCGAGGTATACCGTGCCATCATCCCTAAGAGAATGCTCTTCCCTACGCCGCTTCCGCCGAAAATACCAATGCGCTGGCCTTTCCCGCATGTCAGCAATCCGTCAATCGATCGAATGCCGGTGCCGAGCGTTTCTTCAATGTTCTTTCGTTCCAGGGGATTTGTTTCGGACGACTGAATCGGATATTCTTCCAGCGCGTTCATAGAGCCTTGATCGTCGATAGGCTCTCCCATCGCATTCACAACTCTACCAAGAAGCGCAGGGCCGACGGGGATGGACGCTCTTTTCTTCCGGCAAATAACCTTATCCCCAAGCTTCACTCCGTGAACTTTGTACAGAGGCATCGAGATGACATAGTTGTCTCTGAATCCGACGACCTCCGCAGGAATGCTGACATCGTCTCGGTCCCTGCCCACGATCTCGCACAACTCTCCGATCGAGACGGGAGGCCCCAGCGACTCCACGACCAGTCCAACAGCTCGCTTGACTGTGCCGATCGCTTTAACCGGATCCAACTTCCTGATTCGATGAAAATAGTTTTCCAGGTTCAGCTCAGGGCTGGCCATATTATTTCAAGCCTTCAAAAAATGCGTGCTCGACTTCTTTAAACTTCTCCTCGATCCGGGCGTCGATATCGCCGCATTCGGTCTGGATCAAACATCCTCCGCGTTCTATCGATTTGTCGGCCAGCAACGAAATATCCCGTCCCTCGCTTTGGGATAATTCGGCTTTCTGCTCCAGAAGATAGCTGTAATCTGCAGGACTGAGATGTACGGTTACAGCCGATTTTTCGGCAACATGGCTGAGCGCCACACGTACCAGCGTTTGAATGATGTCTTTGTCCACCTGAATCTCACGGTGCACGATCTTCTTTGCAACCTCGACGGCCAGTTTCACCACTTCACGTTCAACCTGGGCGTAGAGAGAAGACCGGAGCTTGCCAAGTTCAAGAATTGAATCGGCGTAGCGCCGCATTATTGCCTCGGTTTTTTGTCCCGCAATTTCCATCCCCGCCTTTTCACCTTGCAAGAAACCGTTCTCATAGGCCGTTTTTTCCAAATGGGCCAGATCGACAGCGGGTTTTGTTGGTTCTGGGAGTTCGAGATCCTTCATTGGCGCGACTACAGGGATGGCATGGAAATCAGACCATTTCTGCTCGGCAGAAGATCCCGAATCACGCGCATTTTCAGAAAAAAGAAATTGCTGAACGCTGGAAGCTTTCGCTGTTCCTTGTTTGATGATTCTTAGAGCCATGAAGAAAACCAATTACGAATGACGGATTACGAATTGAAAGAGTCGGTGAGGCAATTCGTAATCCGTCATTCGTAATTCATAATTAGTTAATGTATTCATCTCCGCTGCCGCCCTTGAGGTTGATCACACCGCTTTCATCCAGTTTCCGGATTACGCTGACGATCTGCTGCTGGGCCGTTTCAACCTCCCGGACTTTTATGGGTCCCAGCACATCCATGTCTTCTCTCATCATTTCAACAGCCCGGCTGGACATGTTTCGGAAGAACTGATTCCTCAACTCTTCGCTGGTTCCCTTCAGGGCAATCGTGAGAGCCTTCTTGTCCACGCGCTGCAAAATTTCACGCATCCCCTGATCGTCAATGAGCAGGACATCATCGAAAACAAACATGAGATTTCGAATGCTCAGCGCAAGCGCAGGATTATCTCCTTCGATTTTTTCTAAAATTTCGACAGCCGACTTGGTCTCCATGCGGTTGATCAACTCCGCGACCGCTCGAATGCCGCCATAAGATTCCCGGCTGAAATCGCCGAGTGATCTCATCTTCTGCTCCAGGATAGAAGTGATTTTGCTGATGACGTCCGGCGAGATCTGTTCCAGATTCGCCATGCGCATCACAACTTCGGCCCGCAGAGATCCGGGCAACGAACTCAAAAGCGCCGCCGCCTGCGATGAATTCAGGTGTGCAAGAACCAAAGCAATGGTCTGCGGCTGCTCGGACTGAATGAATTTCGAGAGCTGCACCGGATCGGCCTTTTGGAGATTGTCGAATCCAACCAGCGTGCCCTGCATCGAAATATTGAGATAATCCATCAGCTTCTTGGAGGATTCGATTCCGAATGCCTTGACTAAAAGTCTCTTGGCGAATTCGGGACCGCCTCGCGCCAGGAAGGTCTGCGCCAGACTCAGTCGATAAAAATCTTCGAGAATGGAATCCGCGGTTTCCGGATTGATTTCTCCCAGCCGCGAGATTTCCTTGCTGATCTCTTGGACTTCGTCTTCCTGCATACATCGGAATAACCCAGCGCTGGCCTCATCTCCCAATAGGACCATCAGAACCGCGGCCTTCCGAGCACCGGATACGGGAACTGGTGGAAGTGTCATGCTTTCTCCCGCAAGAGAGTGCGAATTAACTGAGAAACCATTTCCGGATCTTTCTTTGCTTTTTCAACCAACCTCTTCTTCATGACCACGTATTTTCGACCGCCCATGTCCACGGCAGTCGCTTCCTTCATCAGTTCGCGCTCGATCTGTTCATCGGTGGCCGTTTCCAAAGAAACGACGTCCTCCCCGGCTGATTCTGCCGCCGGGAGGCCGGGCACAGCTCTGCCTTCAGAAGCCGCGAGTTCCTCTGGCCGTTTGCCTTCCGTCAAAGCCTTCGCCGCTTCAGCGCTCAACTGAATCTCACCGGATAATCCGGGACCGATTGCAGCGACAGACATTGCCTGGAAAAGACGCTTGTGAACGGGACGGAAGAGCATCAGGTAAGCCAAAAGGAACAGAAGAATGAGGGAACAATACTTAATCGACGGCAGCAGATATGGTTGAGAGTGCCACTTTGAATACCACGGAACCGGGGGGAGCTGCTCTTCGGGTTTCGATTCCGAGTAGAACGGAACGTTTTCTATCGTCACAATATCGCCCCGCTGCTCGTTGAACCCGACAGCCGCGAGTACCAGATCGCGATAGGCTTTGATCTCTTCCGGCAAACGCCGTTCAGATCTGGAGGTGATCGTCCCATTATTTGATTTGTCGTAGACTGTCTTATGATCCAGGATCACCGCTAAGGAAAGCTTCCGAATCATCCCCTTCGGCTGAACCGTATGGCGCACGAGTTTATTCACCTCGTAATTCGTTGATTCACTTTGCCGCACGTGTTCGGGGACCGAATTGACACTCTGCGGGGCAGACATGCTCATATTCGATTGTGTTCCAGGGACTCCTGAAGTGATTGAGGAAGCTCCGGCACGCTCTTCGCTCTTTTGCTGACTCAGCACCACCGGCGAATTTGGATTGTAGGTTTCCTCCATCTGTTCGGTCGTATTGAAGTCCAGGTCGATCGATGCATTGGCACGCACCTTCCCTTTTCCGACCAGCGGTTCCAGAATGGAAACGACTTTGCCGACCATCTCTTTCTCGTATTGCTCGCGGATTCCGGTTTCAATCTCAGATCTTGCGGCGTCACCCGATTCAACCGATTGAGACAGAAGCTGACCTTCTTCATCCACGATGGAAACGTTGTGAGTGTGCAATCCCGGCACGGCGCCGGCCACAACGCCCTTAATCCCGGCGATGCTTGATTTGGACAGTTCTGCACCCGGTTTCATCGTCACTACCACGCTTGCCTTGGCATCTTCTTTTTTTTCTTCAAAAATCGAGTCCTTCGGCAAAACAATATGAACGCGCGCCTCCGATATCTCCGACAGGTTGGATATCGTACGCGACAGCTCCCCCTCCAAAGCCCGCTGGAGATTGACCTGTTCGGTAAAATCCGTCATGCCGAATTGATTCTTGTCGAAAATTTCGTAGCCGACCCGGCCACTTCGCGCAAGACCGGATCCCGCGATCTCCAAACGCAGTTTATCGATTTCCGTTTTTGGAGCAGCGACCAGAATCGAGGTTCCCTGCACCATGTAATCTTTCTTCTGCTCCTTCAATTTGGCTGCAATAGCCTGGGCGTCTTCCGGATTCAGGTCCCGGTACAGGGTCTCGTAGTCGACACGGTTCATGAGAAAAACGATGACGCACACCAAAGCCATACCGAGGACGCCGGAGACAACGATCGTAAGCCGCTGCGCCCAGGAAAGGCGGTTCCACATTTCGATAAGCTGATTGACAAAACTGGGGCGATTGCCAGGCATTCTAGAAGCTCCAGACTAGGGCCGACCTGCACGGTGGCGATTCAGTCAATTGTCAGGATTCGTTATTGACGGATCCCTTAGATTTGCATTCCCATGATTTCCTTATAAGCCTCCATGATTTTGTTCCGAACCTGCATCATCATCTGAAAAGAGAGATCGGCCTTCTGCATGGCGATGACTGTCGTGTGCAGATCCTGCGATTCTCCGGTCATGAGCTTTTGTATTTCATTATCCGACTGTTTCTGAAGCTCGTTGACCGTCGAAATTGCATCTTTCAGAACATCCCCAAAACCTGTTCCTTTCTCACTCGTTTGACTTTGAGGCGCACGGATCTCGGGAACTTGCAGGTTGGGATTGAGCGGACCGATGGTGATTGGTTCCATTGAGTTTCCTTTATCGGAGTATTTCCAAAGTTTTCTGCTGCATATCCTTGGCGCTGCTTACCGCCTGAAGATTTGCCTCATAGGAGCGCGTAGCGGACAACAAATTCACCATTTCTTCCATTGCATTGATATTTGGATAGGAGACGTAACCATCCTTATCCGCATGAGGATGGCCTGGTTCATAGCGTTTTATCGGAGCGCCTTGATCCGTCACGATCCCGGTAACCTCTACACCCTGGGCAGCATCATCCATGGCCTGACCAAACGACATTTGGGGGCTGGCAGGGGCAAAAACAACATCCTTCCGCTTGAACGGTTCTGTGCCGGCCGGCTGCGTCGTATTTGCATTTACCAAGTTGCCAACCAGCACTTCCAACCTTCGGCGCTGGGCTGTAAGACCCGATGCACCGACTTCAATCGCAGTCATCAGGCTCATGAGGTCCTCCCTTCGTTGATGCTACTGGCGATGACGTGAAGTTTATCTCTCACGATTTGTGCCATGAGAGAGTAACCGAACGCTGTTTGACTCAGCTTCAGCATTTCCTTGTCGAGGTCAACGTTGTTATTGTCGGATCGAGAAGGTAAGCCCTGCACTTCAAAGATTTGTGCCTCCTGCGGAAGAGGAGTCCATTCTCCCACATGCTCGGGACGGGACACTTTCAGGCCGCCGGAATCATCGGAGAGCAGGTCCTGCATCGTTGCGTAAAAAGAAATATCCCTTGTCTTATATCCAGGAGTATCGATGTTGGCAAGATTGGACGCCACAATCTGTTGACGTTCAGAGAGGCGGCTCATATAGGCTTGGACTGCCTCAAACGTCTGATCGTGAAAAAAATCGAGTTTCATCCGATTCGCTCCAAGCCTCCTCATTTTGAGGAGGCTTCCTCTAAAGCAAATAACATGCCTAACCTGGGGACGCGCTCCGTTTTCGCCGGATCTGCGATTCAAGCAGGGACGCGACGGGCGAAAAAGGGGAGCATTCCCAACTCATTCCCGAACCTCATGCCGAGAGTGCGTGGGGGTGGGCAGATTTTGCCTGCCTGTCCTGAAGTCCGAATTCATTTAACTTGTTCCTCAAGGTTCGCAAACTGATTCCAAGGCATTTGGCGGCACGAGTCCGGTTGCCTCCCGTATCCTCCAGTGTTCTGCAAATCAATTGCCGTTCCATTTCGCGCATAGTGACACCACCGGAAAATCCGATCTCGGCCGGTTTTGAAGGCTGGCTGGAGAAGGTCTCCTCCGGCTCTGAGAGCAGGAGGTCTCCGGGTGCGATTACAGAGCCAGAGCAGAGAGTGACGGCTCTTTGAATTGTATTTTCCAATTCACGTACGTTTCCCGGCCACGGATGGCAAAGCAGTTTCTTCAGAGCTTCTGCGCTGACACTGATCCCATCGCGTCCTGAACCCCTGCTGTACCTTCCGCAAAACAGATCGACCAACAACGGAATATCGTCCGGACGGTCGCGCAGAGGGGGTATTGTCAGACGAACGACATTTAACCGATAATAAAGGTCTTCCCGGAATTCCCCTTGCCGGACCAGTGATTGCAGGTCCCGGTTCGTGGTCGCAATCACCCGGACATCAATCTCCACGGGGTCCTTGCCTCCGATGCGGTCCACTTCTTTTTCTTGCAAAACCCGGAGAAGCTTCGCTTGCAGGATCGGGGCCATTTCCCCGATCTCGTCCAGCAACAGGGTCCCCCGGTTTGCCAGTTCGAATCGCCCCGGTTTGGAGACATTGGCTCCCGTGAAAGCACCTTTTTCAAATCCGAACAATTCACTTTCCAGAAGGCTTTCTGGAAGCGCCGCGCAGTTGACTGCCACAAAGGCATTGGAACCCCGTGGACTTTTCTGGTGGATCATCCTCGCCAGCAGTTCTTTGCCGGTGCCGCTTTCCGCCTCAATCAATACCGTTGCGCTGCTGCCAGCAGCCTGACAAGCCTGTTCGAGCGCACGCGAGAAAACCGGATCCTGAGTAACGATCGCGTGAGAAGCTTTTTCATTTTTTCTGGGAGTAGAATCCAAGGCACGGCGGACTACGGTTTCCAGTGATTCTGAGGAGAATGGTTTGAGGAGGTAATCATACGCGCCGTCTCGCATGGCGTCCACGGCATTCTGAATCGTACCGTAGGCAGTAAGCAGGATCACCGGAGTCTGGGGCGCAAGGCTTTTCACCTTTCGAAGAAGATCCAGTCCGCTCACCTCCGGCATCCGCATGTCCGTGATCACAAGCTGGTAGTATTTTTCTTTCAGCCTGCAGAGCGCTTCCATACCGCTTCCTGCCGTTGTTATGCGGTATCCGCTCCGTCGCAGTGTCTCATGAATTGCAATGAGCATCTGCGGCTCGTCGTCAACAACCAGTACCTCTTCTCCCATGTTCATTCCTTTGCAGTTCGAAAAACAATAGTGAAGGTAGTGCCGCGATTCACCTCACTAGAAACCGTAATACTCCCGGAGTGCCTCTCCACAATCTGGTGGACGACGGAAAGCCCCAACCCGGTCCCGTTCTTGTTCGTAGTGAAAAACGGATCGAAGATGCGATTCAGATTCTCAGGAGGTATGCCAATTCCCGTGTCCTGAACCTGCAACTCAAGGCAAGACGGCTCTTCGCTTGCGGTCCCGGACGATACGTTCCGGGTCCTTATTATGAGAGATCCCTGTGAGGGCATCGCCTTCATGGCGTTAAAAATCAAGTTAAGCATCATCTGCTTCAGGAGTTCTTGATCTCCGGAGATTACCGGCTCAGCCGCACTCAGGCTCGATTCCACGCGTACATCGCGCTGCTGCATGATCGGGTCGACAAAATTCAGAATCTCCTGAATGACTTCGTGGATGCTGACTCTCGAGCATGTCGGTGGAATAGGCTTCGCAAAATGCAGCATGTTGGAAACGATCGTGTTCAATGATCGAATCCCGACTCGTATGTTTTCCGCCCAACGTCGCAGATCGCCGGAGAGATCTTTTGCCAGAAGCGAAGCGAAAAGCTCGATGCTGGCCAACGGGTTTCGGATTTCATGCGCCAGTTCGACCGCCATTTCTCCCATTGCGGAAAGCCGCTCCACCCGTTTGCTCTGCTCTTGAAGCGCCTTCATTTCCGTAATGTCGCGGATAATGTGCAGCGTTCCGATTTTGTTTCCCGCCTCATTCGTCAAAGGCGCTCCTGATGTCGCCAGAATCCTCTTTTTATTGTTGCGTGAAATGGGAACTTCAACGTCAGCCTTGGTGGCATCCGCAGATGCCGATGCCAAAAAGAAATTGCGCATTTCGGAACTGAGAAAAGGTTTCCGTTTTCCGGAACTCGCCTTTGCTCGGGTTTGCTCGAGTACTTCGGACGCCATAGGGTTACAAAGCGCCAGGTCGCCCTTATCATCCAGCACAAAAACTCCGCAGGGCAGGCGCTCGAGGATTGTTCTCAGGTAATTTTGAGCTTCCTGCTTTTCCCGCAGGCTGATTTCCAGTTCGACGTTTTTGGCTTCCAGTTCCTCCGTTAACCGCTGAGCATGCGCCCGAAGCTGTCCGAAGGCAGACTCGAGAGAATTGGAGGCATGAGTGAACTTTTCAAAAGCCTGGAGCAGCAGCTTCGTTTCTCCGGGCTCTTGATTTTCACCCGCCAGACAATGATTGAAGGCCGTGGTCTCCGGTCTGCGTCCGCCGCCCTCCAATTCTGTTGCCATTCAAAATCTCCTTGGATTGCCTCTTCCGCGCTCGGCTCAGAACAATTCCAGCTTCGAGAATAGGCAATCCTCATGCCATTGGAAGGGGACAGATGGAAGTTCTCACTAAATTGTTTATTTCCAGATGGATCAAATACACGGGAGCGGCGTGCCGACTTCAAATATCCATCTTTCCTCGGGCCGCAAGTCAATTTGTTGACATTCAACCGACTGAAGCTTTGACGTCCAGT
>JBEKKY010000140.1:0-8757 GCA_050010475.1 Acidobacteriota bacterium
ATTCTGGACATGGCAACGACCACAACGGCGCACGGCAAGGTTGAAGTTTACGAACGCCGAAACAAACCTATGCCGGTCGGCTGGGTTGTCGACGAGAATGGCTACGATGCGACCGATACCATTGCGTTCCAAAAGCTGTATCGAAGCACCAATCCCTATGGTGGTCACCTTTTTCTCGGAGGTGCCGGAGAAGAGCTCGGCGGCCATAAAGGATACGGGCTCGGCTTATTTGTAGATCTTCTGTGCGCAGGTATGTCGATGGGTGCGTGGAGTAAAGAAACTTTCAGCAAGACAAAGGGCTGCCAGGTTGCGAGCTTTTTTGCCGCCATCCGTACCGATCTGTTCGGCAATGCCGCAGATATCGCCGCGCATGTTGAATCGATTCTAGAGGGCGTACGAAAAAGTGCCAAGGCGGAAGGGCACGACAGAATTTATATTCACGGGGAGAAAGAAATCGAGAAACGTGCGGAGTCCATGGTTGATGGAGTTTCGCTCGAAGATACAGAGTGGAAGATGTTTGATGACTATGCCGCAAAATTCGGGCTCGCGAAGATCGAAAAGTATAGAGTCCCGATGGTGAAAAAGGCGTTTTAATCTTCAATCAACGGTAACCAGGCGGGCCATGGAAAGGCAGATATTGTTTTCCAGGTCCTTTTGCCTATAATTTTTGTTCTGAAATACGAAATTGTTTGACACAATGTGGAATTGGTCGTACTATGAAACTCGATTCCGCATGATGGAACAGTTACTGGAGGATTTATTATGGAAAAAGCAGCACCGAAAGCAGTGCCGTTCGTAAAGGCGGCAGATGTGCAGGGAGAGTTCAGAACACCTCCTCGCACTTCCAAGCTCTTGCTGGCTCCTAAATTCGGGGGAGTCAAAAATGTATCCATGGGAATGAACATTACCGAGGTCGGAAGCATGATCCCCGATCACGTCCATGAGGAATCCGAGGAAGTTCTGTTCCTGATAAGCGGACGTGCGCGGATCGTGATTGAAGGGGAAGGTTCCTGGGAGATTGGACCGGAGACGGCCTTCTACTCACCGCTTGGAAAGAAGCACAGAGTGGAGAACATCGGTGATGAACCGCTTCGAATAGTCTGGTGTTATTGCCCGCCATTACCGTCGCATCGCAGTTAATTTCAGTTGATTTCAGTTAATTTCTTTTTAAGGAGATTCTAGTCATGATTTTTGAAGCAACCCGTAAGGCCATGAAGAAACTTGGGCTTCCCGAAGGCGACGCCTTCGATATGCCCACTTCAACAAAAAGATTTCCCGACGGAGCGGCGTTCCGTATTGAATGCCCGACAGTCAATTCTTCCGAGACCGTTGCTGCCCTTCTGGATACAGCTACAAAGATGGGCATTACGATCAACCGTATAACTGAAACCTTCGGAATGTTCCGCCATACAGCCCAAGAGATCAAAGAGTACTGCCGGCTGTGCAACCAGTATGGTTGCGAACTGCTGCTCTCCACCGGCCCCCGCGCCACCTATGATACGGGCGCAACGGTTCTGTCCCCCCAGGGCGTCAGAATCAGCTATCGTCTTCGCGGCCAGGAACAGCTCATTCGAGCCATCGAAGACGTCAAGCGCGGCTATGAACTCGGCTGCCGTGGATTCCTGATCTATGACGAAGGCATGCTTTGGGTAGCCAATGAAATGCGCAAGAATGGCGACCTCCCGAAGGAAATCATCTTCAAGTGCTCCGCTCACATGGGCTATTGCAACCCGGCTTCCATCAAGCTCCTGAAAGACCTTGGTGCAGACAGCATCAACCCGGTCCGCGATCTGCAGATCCCGATGCATGCAGCCATTCGCCAGGCACTCGGCGACACCCCACTGGATATTCACACCGACAATCCTCCCGGATCCGGCGGATTCATCCGCGTGTTTGAAGCTCCTGAGATCGTCCGTGTAGCGGCTCCGCTCCATTGCAAGACCGGAAATTCCGTTATCGGCGGCCACGGCGAAATGACCGGCGCCACCGAAGGAAAGAGAATGGCAGAACAGGCTTCCATCGTCGTCGAAATGATGAAGCGGTACGCTCCGGAATTGAAGCAGTCCGTAAAGAGAACTGCTGACATGCGTATTCCTGTTGCATAAATCGGTACCTTTTTCCGCGGACATATATACCCCGCAGATTAGGAGGAATCATGGGAAAATGGGGAGAATGGGGAAAATGGGAACTGCCGCCAAAAGGCGGTCTCATGGAGACCCCCGGCGTGTATCTCCAGACCATGAACATGACGCAAATTAATGAGCGTCTCAAGACAAACGATCTGATCATTATTCCGATCGGAAGCACTGAATGTCATGGAGCCGCTCAGCCTGTCGGTGAAGACACCTTCCTCGTCACGCGCATGGCCGAACAGGTCGCGCAGAAGATGGGGTGCACGATAGCCATGCCGGTTTGGTATGGCTCCCATCCCTATAACCATCTTGGGATGCCGGGCACTGTAGTGGTACCGGAAGAAGCCTTTCTGGCCAACCTGCGAGCCATTATTGCTGGTTTGTGGAATATGGGCTTTCGGAAGCAGATTTTTCTGAACGGCCATGGCCAGGAAGAGGTCATTCCTCTCGCGCTTCACCAGTGGGCGAAGAAGTATCAAGTGCCGTCCATCTTGATTGCGCTGCACTGGGAGACAGTCATTCATGATCATCTGAGGACCAAGGCGTACGGAGGACCCTTCGAGACACAGTTCTCGCATGCGGACGAAGCGGAAGCGTCGTATTCTCTTGCGCTTTTCCCTGAGTTCTGTGACATGAAATTGGCTGTGGACAACAAACCCGCTGGGTTTATTCCTCCGGGGCACGTGGATGGCGGCGGTGAAGTCTATCACAGACCCATCAGAGGACACGAGCATGTCGGCCTGAGTGGCACGGAAGTTAATGTCTATCCGGAAGGAGTTATTGGAAGTCCGACGCTTGCCAGTGCGGATAAGGCCTATGCAGGCCTTAACGAGCTGCTTGATTATATGTGCAAGCTGATCAACGACATCATGACCGCCTTCCCAGTCGGCAAATTACCCCCGGCTGAAAAAACCACACAACGCGATCCTCAGGAAATCGAAGCACTTCTGAAAGGGCCATTAAAAGGCGGAAAGCATTTGTACACGATTGCCTATCCGCCCTAGTCAGATCGAAGCCGACTAGAAGGGACGCTCGCCTGTTTCGGTGTTAACTATCAGCCACCAGCTGTCAGTGATCAGCTTCATGGCTGACGGCTGATAGCTGAAAAAGGTGAGCGTCCCCGATTTTCGAGGCTGGGCTGGCGGCCATAGAATTTCCGGCGATCTCAAAGGAGGTTTGTTTTGTCGCAGTCAGTGCGCTCCGTCGAGAGAGCTCTCGATATCCTGCTCTGTTTCACCCGTGATGAGCCAACCCGCTCTCTAACGCAAATTGCGGAAGCGGTGCACATGTCCAAGACCACGGTGCATCGGCTCCTGACAACCCTCGAAAACAAGCGATTCATCACCAGGGATAAAACCACCGGCCTCTACCGGCTTGGGTTGCGCTTCATCGATATGGCTTCGCTTGTCTTGCGTGACGTAGAACTCCATCGTTGGGCCCATCCTTACCTGCAGAGTTTGTCGGAGGAATATGGGGAGACCGTGGACCTTTCTATCCTGGACGGTTCGCACGTCATCTATCTCGAAGTGATCGAAAGCCCGCATCGCGTCAAACTCGCGGCGGCCGTAGGACAGCGGCTTCCGGCCTTTTTAACGGCGTCTGGCAAAGCCCTGTTGGCCTTCATGCCCGTCGATCAGGTTAAAAAGATATTCAGCGAGAACATAACGGAATTTGCCAATGCGGGCCCGATCTCGATTCCGGACATGCTTGCCGATCTCAAGGTCACGGCCGAGCGCGGGTATGCAATCGCGGAGCAGGAGTACGAAAAGGATATTAACGCTGTCGCTGCCCCGATTTTTGACGCGGAGAAGCATCCGGTTGCGTCGATTGCAATCGTGGGCCCGTCATTCAGACTGACAAAGGACCGGCTCCCACTGTTAGGCGACGCACTTCAGAAAATGACTCAGGTTATTTCGAATGAAGTCGGTCTTATGGCCCTCTCTGCGATAGTGACAAAAACCCGCACCCTGAGCGCCGCCCGCTGATTCCACCACAGAAAGAAAAACGCCCCAGATTACGGATTTCACTATTTTAGGCCGATGAAATCCGTAATCTGGGGCGTTTTTCTTTCTAGCCTACCCTCCGGCGAGGTAAGGGAAAAAGCAGAGCCTGGAATTAGGGCTCACCGGATCGTCCAGTTCGCTCTGGACTCCGTCGATCGAGAGCAGCCCGATATGCGATAGCTCCAACCCAATCCTGTTCGCAAGTTCGCGGGCTGTAGTCGGGCCCTGAATCTCTACGGAACAGCGTCGTGGCTGGCCGGGAAGAAGCTGTCCGAAAACTTCAATATCGACTGCCAAGGAAAAGGTCTCCTCACAAGGTATCGAACACGGAATCCAGATCGGAATCCGGAACATCGAATACAGCGTTGTGCGGCGGAAGCGGCTCTTCACGCATGTATTCCGGAATCCTGTAGTCGGTTTTTGTGATGCCGGCTCTGCGGTTGAATTCGAGTTCGGTGCGGAGCACGTCGCGGTTGAACCGGTCATAATCCTCTTTGGTCCAGCCCCAGCCATAAATGCCGTTAATCATGTCGATCATGAGCTGTGGATTGGCAATGATGGGGGGGCGCCCAAAGAGGCACAAACCCGTGCTGTCGAGCATCGCGGCGATAATTTGGAGTCGCAGCGAAAGCTCCTTCTGTCCCGCAGTCCCGAGCGGCGGGACCTCATTTCGCGCGCCAAAAGCATTTCCTGCCGTGTGATCGGCACCCTGGGGTGAGGTTGCGTAGGTAACGCCATTCCCTTTGAGAGTTCGCGGGTCGTAGCCCGGCATCGCTTGTCCGAGAGCGACCGGTACGCGACGAATGCCGAGAACCTTTCCGGTTGTCACCGCTCCGCATCCCAGGACACGCCCGAGCACGGTTCCTTCCCCAACCTGCTTCAATAATCCTACGATCCCTTCGATATCCCCAAATTTGGCCAAACCCGCTTCCAGCGCGACTCCCAACGCTGCGCCGGTTTCAATTGTGTCCAGGCCGAAATCGTTGCACATATAATTGAGAGTCGCAACATCATCAAGATTTCCCAAACCAAGGTTTGACCCGACGAGCGCAATGGTCTCGTACTGAACCGTGCCGACAATCGGTTTGCCCGATTCATCTGGATACAGGTTCCGGCAGGCAATTACACAACCGGGCATGCAGCGCGTTCCCACTTTGCCTTCCCGGGCCAGAACAAGCTCGCGAAGCTTCTCACCGCGCAACTGCGCAGCATGCTCGAATTTGCCTTCGGAGAAATTGCGCGTCGGCAAAGATCCCATCTCATTCACGGCGCCGACGATCGATGCGGTTCCATAAAGATGCTGGGACCCCTTGGTGCCCAGCTTCGGATCCGTGATTAGCTTCTGCGCGTAGGCTTTTGCAGCTTTGCGGAAAAGTTCTTCGTCATGAAGTTGTATGGCTTTGCCGACTGCTTTCCGGATTACAACGGCCTTCAAGCCTTTGCTGCCCATCACCGCCCCGAGACCGCCTCTTGCAGCGTGGTTGCTGCGCTGATCGCGTTCGCCGGTTGTGGAGATGCCGGCCCCGGTCATCAAATACTCGCCGGCTTGTCCAATGCATATGACCGTGGCATCCGCTCCATAACGCTCCTGCAAGCGATCGGAAGTCGCGTAGGTTCCGATGTGCCTCAGGCTGTCGTCTGCCGGGATCAGTTTGGCTGTATCGACGTCGAGTTCAAGGATATAGAATTCCTTGTTTTTCGGTTGCTCTTCGACAACAATTGCCTTGATCGCTAACTTCCCCAGAGCGTCTCCAGCCGTTCCGCCGGCGTTTGCTTCTTTGATACCTCCGGTCAACGGGCTCTTCGCTCCGACGGATAATCTCCCCGCAGTGGCGACGATCGCACCCCCAAGCAGCCCTGGTGTGAAGATAAGTTTATTGTGCGGACCCAGCGCATCGCACGCGGGCGGTATCTCGCTCAAAAGGAGCTTTGCAATCAAAGCCCTGCCGCCAAGTTGTTCATAATCCGGAGGAACAGGCTCCCAGCGGATTCCGGCTTCTTTCATGTTCACACGCAATATCTTCACTGCGGACCTCCCTAGCCTAGGTTTAAAGAGTTTGCGACCAAGCAAAATGATAATGCCTGATTCCACGCTGCGTCAATGATTTTCATACTACGGAAAACAAAAATTTGACAATTCCTCTTAATTTAAACTCCACGTGGAAGTGTTCACCTGTGTTCGTCATGGTTTTTTCAGGCCTGGAGACTGAGGTTGTGCCTCAGGATTTAGGTGGCTAGATTCTTTGGGCTTAACAGATATTTGACAGGATCGGGCAGCCCAGAGTACTTTATTCGCACAACTCTATCGTGCTAGTCATTTGAAGTCAGGCAGATAAACGACGAAAGGGAGTTCAATCCTTCATGAACGATAAGCGAGTATTCACGGATCGGGAAATTAAGGAAATGGGGACCAGGACTCTGGACCTTGTTCTTGAAAACATCGAAGCTGGGAATAAAGAAAAGGCTAAGGAACTGGCGCAAAGAATGTATCGGGAGTTCAATTATCTCCATGACGGTTACATGTTTTGGGTTACCGGCCTACAGACCTATATCTATGAAAAGTATGGGATTGAAGCTGTAGAAGCTGCGGAGCGGAAAGCCCATACCATCGAAGCCGAAGTTGTTTTTAAGCCGTCGGAGAAGACGGACATTCGATCTCTGGTGGAACACCTGGCAAGCGGCTTGCGCGGACATCTGCAGCCCATTACCATCAAAGAAGATGACGAGAAGATCAGTCTCACGATGCAGCCCTGCGGCTCGGGCGAAAGGATAATACAGAAAGGTGGCTACGAAGCTGGTCTGGCAAAGATTCATACTCCCCACAACATCACGTGGGGAATGAAGGATTTTCCTATCTATTGTGTACACTGCCCGGTAATGGAGATGCTGCAGGTAGAAAAGACCGGAAAGTTAGGAGCGGTCCGTATAGTTTCCGAACCGATACGGGACGGATCCTGCCAGTTTGTCTTTTATAAGAACCCCTCTGAAATTCCGGAAGGATTCTACACTCGGATAGGTAAAAAGACGGCGATTGGACAATAACTGTCCTCAGAGAAACCCGGAACAGGGGCGCCAGATTCGTGCGCGCCTCTTCAAGATTCGGATCCGTTCGCTGAGCTTTTTGGTTTTTATTGATGGCTGCCGCTGATGCGCCATACCTCGTAAGTGCCACACCGACCTATCTGCTGCGCCCCTGCATTCCGTACTGTCTCGCGCAACTCTCCCAGGAGCTTCGGTGAGCGATTCGTATACACCGGGTTGTTCACCCAATAGTCGACTCTGTAGTATTTCAGAAGCGACAAGAATTCTGCTGCCGGCATTTTCTCTGGCAGGAGCAAGGTCGGCCTGCCGGTCAGATAATTTGCGAGGTAAGGATTCTCGAGGCAGAAGATTTCATCTTTCCCCGTATTGGTTCGAATCCAGACGGCCAGCGCTTCCATATCGGGGTTGGACCACGCGGGATCCTTCTTGGCATAGAACCTGTCGCTGAAACCCGTGCGGCGCTGTATCTTAAAATCCGCATGGATTACATTTGCAAGCGAGAGGGGCAAATTAATGCCCATGATAATGATGGATGCAACCCGGATCCACTTTCGCTTGGAATGCAAACGCCAGCGGTTCACTTCCATCAGACAGAGCGGCAGCCAGAACGGCGTAATGGCAATGAGGAATCGCTCCCGATCTAAGGTGGACCAGACCAGGCAATAGCTGATGAAGAAAATCGCCGGCACAAGGGCCAGATGCTGCTTCCGCCAGGATGGATCCCTAAATGCGTTTTTCATCACCAGGGGCAACGCTGCAGCCAGAATAAACAGGTTTTTCCATCCTATGAGTTTGGCGATGTAGTTGACCGCATTCCTGAAGATCCGGGCTATTATCCAGATCGCATTGGTCACAACAAATTGGCCGGCCTGGTTGCCTGAGTTTTCCAAACTGAAATACGTCCTATAATGACGGCTTCGGAAAAGGTAATCACTGGTGATAAACAATCGCCCATACCTGTGAAAATTCCACGCGTGCAGAGCGGCAAGCGGTATCAGAAATCCCGACAGGAAAAAGACGCATGTAATCGGCCGCCTTTCGTGGATCCAGAGCCAAAGCAAAACCAGCGCTCCAACCAACACATATTCCGGACGCGTCATGGCTGCCAGGGATGCAGCGAGGCCTTCCACTACTGCACCCAAAATTCCCCAGCGTCGATGGACCTCACGACTAACCATCAGCATCGCAAGGAGAAGCCAGAAAAACGCGGTCTGTTCCGCTCCTGGGAAAATTGAAGTCAGAAAGACCGGCTCGCAGAGGCCGATCAGAAGCAGCGAATAGGCAAGAGCCCATGAAGGGAGCACCGGCCGCAGGATCAAAGCGATCAGCAACAAATTGGCAAGGAAAACACCCAAGTTAAACCATTGAAACACCAGGTTTGATGGGATCAGGGCATAGATGCGGCCCATGAGAAAGGGAAATAAAACGCTTCGCAATGGCGCAGCCGGATAGGGGAGTGTCATCCCATCATGGAAGAAGTAGGATCGTATCTTTAATATCGCTCCCTCGCCGGCCGCAATGTTCCTGGCAATGTCAATATATTCGGTTGCGTCGTTGTGGAGATTAATCGTCCCGGTCAG